>DASXPV010000042.1:0-6488 GCA_036493355.1 Rhabdochlamydiaceae bacterium | reverse complement strand
AAAATCTCCCGCGTCGGCTTTGCAGAAAATTTTTCGTCTTCGCTCGCGCCTTGTACTCGTACAATGGTCGCTCGCTCCAGACAAAAAATTTTCGCAGCCTCCTTGCATATTTTTCTCAATCTTGTTTTAAATCACTATATCTCTGAAATTCAAAATGGGTTGTTAATTTTAGCAATCTTTGATACACACACATATATGTATATGTATATGGGGTTTTTATGAAAAATACTTACAGTCGCTTTGCTTTGTTTTTTTCTCTCTATGCTCTTTCTGCGTCATTATGGAGTGCGGGCCAATCATTCACTGTGACAGATCCTAATATTGATAATCCCGGCGGACTCCGAGCGGCAATTGACACTATGAATACCGCTGGATTTGGCATGACAGGCAATACGATCAGCTTTAATCTAGGATCGCCTTCTTTAACGAATCCCACCAATCAACAAAATCTTCAGCCTATTAACATTGGGAACTCTGGATCTCTTCTCATTAATACGATTACTCCGCAAACCATCACGATGAATAGTACAGATTTAACTGGTACCCCTCCTATTCGCGGTTTTTTTGTTTACTCTGGAAATGTCACGATCAACGACTTTCAATTTCAATCTCTTACTGCACAAGGTGGAGCTGGTGGTCCTGGTTTAGGAGGTGGAGGAGGACTTGGAGCAGGAGCAGGGCTTTTTTTAGGCCCCTCGGCTACTGTTACTCTTGAGAGTTGTACTATATCTGGCTGTCAAGCAATCGGAGGGGGGGGTGGAAGTAATGATAACAGTTTTTTTTGTGGAGGCGGAGGAGGAGGCATGGGTGGAGGCGGAGGTTCCGGCGGTGGAATAGGAGGAGGAGGCTCTGGAGGAGGGTTATATGGTGGAACAGTATTCGCTGGTGGAGGAGCGCTCAGCTCACATGGTGGTGGTGGACTTTTAGGAAATGGCGGCACGGGATTTAATGCGGTTCCTGCTGGCGGCGGCGGCGGCGGCGGATCCGCTCCTGGAGCTGCTGGCAAGGGAGGAAATTCTACCGCCGGCGCCGGCGGAGCCGGCGGTGGTCCAAATGGTGGAACAGCTGGAATGATGGGAGGCACTGGAGGAGGAGGTGGCGGTGGAGATCCAAGTCTAGCAGGGGGCGATGGCGGACCTGGCGGCGGCGGCGGCGGTGGTGGAAATGGAGGGAGTGGTGGAAATGGAGGTAACGGAGGATTGTTTGGAGGAGGCGGCAGTGGAGGTACAACTGGGTTCGCAGATACAGGAGGAAGTGCAGGTAATGGAGGATATGGTGGTGCTGGTGCCGGAGGCTCCAATGCACAACTTCAACTCTCTATAGGAGGAAACGGGGGATTTGGCGGAGGTGGCGGTGGCGGAGGAGTTGGTAATCCGTTTCCGGCTGGTTCATTTGGAGGAAATGGAGGATTTGGCGCTGGTGGTGGAGGCGCTTTTGGAACACCTGGGTCATCTGGTGGTTATGGAGGCGATGGAAGTACTATAGGAGGTGACGGAGGATCTGGAGGAGGAGGTGCTGCATTAGGAGGCTCTATTTTTATGGATACGGGTTCGCAGCTCTTCATCAATAACGGAGTATCTATCTCAGGCGGTTCTGTAACCTTTGGAGTTGGAGGTGGTTTTGGAGCAGGTGATGGTCTAGCTGCAGGTCGAGAAATCTTTATGAGAAATAATTGCATTATCGAGTGTCTAAATTCCGACAATACGCTTTCCTTAGGATTTATTGATAATGAAGGTAGTGGAACACAGCTCAATATGAATGGTGCAGGCATTTTGACATTGACAGACACTGTCAATATCAATACCCTCAACGTTAATACAGGTCTTGTCAATTGCAACGGCACGACTACCGCGACGGTACTTAGTTCAGTTGCAAGCGGTGCTATTTTCTCTGGAGCTGGAACATTAACCAGTGCATCTACTTCCAATAGTGGGACTGTTCAAGGAACAGTAACAATTAATGGGCCAGTCACTAATAACATGACAGGTCTTATCACCGGATCGACAACTATCAATGGGAATCTGACAAACAATGGAACCCTTGCTGGCAATGCAGCAGTCTTTGGAACTGTGCAAAATAATAATATCTTGTCTCCAGGGATGTCGATTGGAACAATTAATGTCACCGACATGAATTTTAATAATGGTTCTTTTTATGACGTAGAAATCCAATCCACCCAGTCAGATTTGCTAAATGCTTCTCATAATGTAACTATTAACTCAGGTTCTACTTTAAATATCACAGTCGATCCCGGAACCTATTCTATAGGAGAAACCTACACTGTTATTAATGCTTCAAATGCTTTAGTAAAAAATGCTCCATTAGGATTCACAATAGGAACTGTAACAAGTGGATATACTTTTCAAACACTATATACTTCAAATCTATTGCAATTGATTTTACTAGGTGCTCCTTTTGGATCGCGCGTACCTCCTGGTGGCAATTCGGGGAGTACAGCAATTGCCTTTAATACATTATCCCTTTCCAATCCCGATGTCGCAAATCTCATAAACTTTTTAAACTTTGCAACAAATGCTCAGCTTCAGTGCGATTTCGATAGTATGAATCCAGCTCCTACAACCGCAATTTCCATCGCACAAGAAGCAACTACGACCGCAGTGCGCAAAACGCTTACCGATCGCTTGCAAGAGATCCATGGCGCACATTGCGGATTCAGATATTGTGAAAAACGGCAAGCACCAGTCAGCGAACATGAAGTGCCCTCTGATGAAGAATGCAAAGCACTTCCTAGTGAAGAACATCACGTCGCTTCTACTAGTGACAAGATTTATAACATCTGGCTTACCCCTCTGGGCAACTTTACAAAGCAAAAAAGTCGATCACAACGCGGAATTTGTGACAGCAGCAAAATAGGGTTTAATAGCAATACGTGGGGAACAACTCTAGCATTCGATGCCAAGGCGGCTGATTATTGCGTTGTGGGAGGTGCTGTTTCCTATGCGCATACCGATTTGGATTGGAAAAAGTCGATTGGCCATTCTCAGACTAATAGCGTATTTGCTTCGCTCTTTGGCACGCTCTACAATTCTCTGGCTTATTTAGATCTGGCAGTGATGGGAGCTTATGATCATTTTACCGCGCAGCGCAGAATTACTTTGGTAAATCAATTTGCTACGATGCATCGTACCGCCAAACACAAAAATAATGCAGGAGAATATGACCTCTATGCAGGTTTTGGCTACACTCTCAATAAAGGCAATTGGCAATTTAACCCTTACGCAACTGTAGATTTTATGCATCTGTATCAACAGAAATATAAAGAATCCGGTGCGGAAAGCATTGACTTAAAAGTCAAAATGAAAAATTACAATCTCTTAAGAAATGAATTTGGGGTAAGCTTTTCTAGCTGCCAAAGAAATCAATCTAACTGGGCATTTACTGAACGCATCAAGCTAGGCTATGTGCATGAAGCGCGATTTAGAGGAAGAAAAATTACAGCAGAATTTGTCGGCCCCCCAGACTCTTCTTTGTTTGTAGTGAGAGGATTTTGGCCTAACCGCGACCTGTTTGCTCTGGGTGTTTCTCTCCAAGTGATATTCCCTGATGATCACTTTTCCATCGACCTGGGATACGACGGAGAATTTGGAGACCGCTGGTCTAATCAGACGGGAAACCTGGAACTCTTATACACGTTCTAAACAATTTTGTTAACACTAGTAAAAAATGAGCAAAGACGCGATGATGGAGCAATAGTTCATCTCAAGAAGGGAGAAAATCGATCATGAAATGCATTGTATCCCGTTTATATTTGCTTGCGCTTATAAGCAAAATTCAAAATGTGACTGCATCCAAACCGGCTATCCCTATCTTGGCCAACGTCTTGCTCGAAGCCATCGATGATGAATTGATTTTAAGCGCCACGGACCTCACCGTCAGCATGCGCGCCTACGTCGAGGCAAAAGTACAGGAAGAGGGAGCCATTACCTTTCCCGCCCGTCGTTTTTTTCAGCTGATTCGCGAGCTCTCCTCCCCGCACATTGAAATCCATACCCTATCGCCCGAAGTGGGCATGGTTAACGCGGGAACCTCTCATTTTAAAATTCAAGGGATGCACAAAAATGAGTTTCCCAACCTGCCCAACCTCTCTGAAGGGTTTCATTTCGCTTTGCCGGCGCCTAAATTTAAAGAGCTCCTCTCCTGTGTCGCCTTTGCAGCCGCTCATGATGACGACAGACAGGTATTGAATGGTGTTTGCATAGAGATCCAAGAAAATGCTATGGTATTTATCAGCACAGACGGCAAACGCTTGGCCAAGATCAAAGCGCAGACCATCCTATCCCCTCCTGAGCACGTTTCTTACATCATTCCCATCAAGGCCATCGATGAGATGATCCGCGCACTGGCCGGCGAAGAGGGAGACGTTAAAATCACCCTTTTATCCGATAAGATCGCAATTGAGATCGGAGCTGCTACTTTGATTAGCAAGCTCATAGCTGGAAAATACCCCGACGTCAGCGGATTCATCCCCGAAAAAAAGGCCAACCCCCTTCTCGTGCATCGCGAAGAGCTGATGAGCCTCTTGCGCCAGGTGATCCTGTTTACCTCGGAAGATTCCTGCGCGGCACGCTTTACTTTCACGCCAGGCGAGCTGCACCTCTCCGCCGTGAGCGGACAAATTGGAGAAGGCAAGGCTAATATGCCCGTCAACTACGGCGGGGAAAAGTTAGAAATCGCCTTCAATCCCCACTACCTACTCGACATTCTGCGCCACAGCAAAGATGAGTCCGTGCAATTTACCCTCACAGATTCCTATAACCCGGGAATGATCACCGATTCGACTGATGCGGAATTCGTCATCATGCCCATGCGCCTAGATTAGAGTCTAAAAGACGTTCTCTGAGAATGCACATAGAATATTTAAAGCTGCAAAATTTCCGCAATTATGTCGATGCAGAGCTTTGCTTTTCTCCAGAAATTAATCTATTTTGGGGAAACAACGGGCAGGGCAAAACAAATCTCCTCGAGGCTATCCATCTGCTCAGCACCGGGCGCTCCTTCCGCACGCGGCGCATGCAGGATATGATCCGAGAAGGCGCCGACTATTTTTACCTAGAAGCGCATTTTAAAAAAGACGATGTCGCGCAAGTGCTCAAAATCTATTGCGACAGTTCTTCAAAAAAAATCCTCCACAACGACACCCCCTATTCGCATTTTAGCAACCTCTTAGGGATTCTCCCTTCTGTTCTGTTATCGCCTGACGACCACGCACTCATCAACGGATCTCCTGCCGAAAGGCGCCGCTTCCTCGACCTACACCTCGCTCAGATCGATCCCCTGTACCTCTTTTATCTCTCACGCTATTACAAAGCGATGAAACAGCGCAACGAGCTGCTGCGCTCTAAAGCTGGCGAAACACTTACTTCTTGGGAGCAGGTGATGGCCCCGGCAGCTCACTATCTCATGGACAAAAGGCAGCAGATAGCCTGCAGCCTCCAGGAGTTTTCCTCTCCATGGATGAAGCTTTTTTCCTATGAAAGGGAAGAAATCGGCTTAGCATATAGCTCCTCTATCGCCAACGCGGACAATTTAATGGCTTATTGGCAAAAAATGCGTGCCAAAGAGATGCAGTATGGCGCAACCCTGGCAGGCCCCCATCGCGATGATCTCACTATCAAACTCTGCGGTAAAGAAGCGAAGCTCTTCTTCAGCGAGGGACAAAAGCGCTCATGTATTGCCTCGCTGCGCTTTGCGCAGTGGGAGCAGATGAAGCAGTTTTTGGGTAGCGCCCCGCTTCTTGCGATCGATGATTTTGGCATTCAGCTCGACGCTGAGCGGCAGCGCCACCTGCAAGAGCACCTAAGCCGCTTCTCTCAAGTCTTCCTCACCTTCCCCCACCTCCTAGATCAGAATTTCCCCTTCCACGCCTTCCACGTCCAAGAGGGATCCATCAACAATGGCGCACGGATAGACCTGTAAAATTCCAGAAAGCAAACATGTTGTAGAACCTATCCCGATAACGCAGAAAAAATTTTAGTTTGTTATTCTTCTTTGTCTCGGATTTAGGAGGTAAAGATGACTAGATTTAATGGGTTAACAGATAACCAATGGAGATTGATCGAAGGATTTTTTCCAGAGCCTGTAAAAAGGGAAAAGAGAAAACCTCATACACCATGGAGAATCGTTGTAAACACGATCTTGTGGATTTTAACGACAGGCTCAAGATGGTGTGATGTTCCCATCGGGACATAATGGGCATCTCGCTCAGCATCTCACAGATGGCTTGGTTATTGGAAAGAGACGGGTCGTTTAAGACAGTTATTAGAAGGTTTGCAGGAGATAGCCCATGTTGCAAAAATGATAGACTGGGATAGCCTGAGCGTAGATGGTTTTTTTCTGCAGGGAAAGGTGGTGGAGAGGAAATTGCATATGGACACAAAGGGAAAGGAACAACAACACATTTACTGGTTGATGGTCAAGGAAATCCTCTATGCATCACGAGTACTTCTGCGGCTGGAGATGAAAGAAAG
>DASXPV010000041.1:0-41456 GCA_036493355.1 Rhabdochlamydiaceae bacterium | reverse complement strand
AAAAATGTAGTCCTTTTAACGCCTGTCAGGCGACGAAACTTTTCGTCGTCCAGATCCTTTACCATTTCGAATTTCATCATACCTCCACACTTTTGGAGGACGAGTATACTCAAAAGTTTAGTTTCGAAAGAAGTCTATTTTTGTATAAGCGTTTTAATTCCACGATGCGATGCACCATGAACTCAGCCTGTTCATGTCCCCTCAAGGGAAAATGATATAAATCGAGAACAGCTAAAAACAGTGAACAGTTGGATTATTTCTTCTCTTCGATATCTTGGTTGAGCATGCGCAGGATTTCGAGGATCTCCTCGCGCTTTAAACCTTTAATCTGATCCTGTTCGTCGAAAGTGATGACCTCTTCCAAGAGGACCATCTTCTTTTCGATCAGGCGATGGATGTGCTCTTCGATGGTATCTTTGGTGACCATCTTGAAGACTTGCACGCCGCGGTTTTGGCCGATGCGATGGACGCGATCTGTCGCCTGGTTTTCGCGCGCGGGATTCCACCACCTGTCGTAGTGGATGACGACGGAGGCGGAGACAAGGTCGATGCCTACACCTGCGGCTTGCAGGGAGGCGAGAAAAATCTCGCAATGCGGATCTGTCTTAAACCGCTCCAGCTGTTCTTTGCGATCGCGCGTACTGCCGCGAATGCTGGCAAAGCCGATGTGATGCTCCTTGAGATAGGCGGCCATCATGTCGAGCATGCCGAGATATTGGGAAAAGACGACGAGTTTTTGCCCGCTGTCGCGCGTTTCCTGCAAGAGTTCGACAAAGAGATCCCATTTGCCCGAGCGGTGTTTTTGAAAGGAGGCATATTCTTTAGTAATGAGGCAGGGGTGATCGCAGATCTGCTTGAGTGTGGAAAAGAGAGAAAAAACATGCGCTAAGGAAAGCGGTTTGCCTTCGCCATCCTGTTCTTTTGCGGCAGCTTCCCTGTGGTGCAAGATGGCCTTCTTATATAGCGCCTGCTGCTCCTCTGAGAGCGCGCAGTAGGCGATCTCTTCGATCTTTTCGGGAAGCTCGAGCAGCACTTCTGTCTTCTTCCTCCGGAGAATAAAGGGATGCGTGAGGCGCGAGAGCAGCATCTTGCGCTCGGGATCCTGGCCTTTTTCAATTGGGTTGACGAAATACTCTTTAAACTGCGCTTCCTGAGGCATATATCCCGGCAGGACTACGTCGAATAGCGCTTTAAGCTCGAGCAGGCGATTTTCAATGGGCGTTCCGGTAAGCCCGATGCGCATGGAGGCGTCGATTTTTTTCAAAGCCTTATGCGTCTGCGAGTGGCTGTTTTTGGCGATCTGCATCTCATCGAAGATGGCGATGTCAAAAGAGATTGCTCCCAGTGCCTGCTGTTCGCTGCGCAGCGTTCCGTAGGAAGTGAGCAAAAGGTCGGCCTGCTCTTGAAAGTGCTCCAGTTTTCTCCCCAAGCCGTAAAATACGATGGTGCGAAACTTAGGCAAAAAACGCTTCAGTAGATCTTCCCAGTGGTAAATCACTGAAGTGGGGCATACGACAAGAAATTTTTTTGTTCCCTCGAGACGATTTTGCGCAGCTGCGAGAAGCCCCATCGCCTGATGCGTTTTTCCCAATCCCATCTCATCGCATAAAAGCCCCGATAAGCCGTGGGTGTACAAAAAAAACAGCCAACGCACGCCAACTTCCTGATAAGCCCTCAGCTGGCTTTTGAATCCCGAAAGATCGATCGGCTCATCCGTTTTAAAGGATTGAATCTCTTCGATATAGGAGCGCGTCTTTTCCTCTTCTCTAGAGCGTCCTTCGGGAAGAAGGATTTCCTCCAGCACGCTGAGCCGCAGCCAATCGAGCGTGTTGATCTTCAGCGCCCTTCCCTTCATCAGCCAGTAGCGCTTCGGGATACTTTTCAGCCAATTGAACCGCGGAGGGCGCAAGAGGAGCAGTCCCGCGGGAGAAAAGAGATAGCGTTTGTTTTCCATTATCGCCTGCCACACCTCAAAGAGCGGGATAGATCCTACTTCCGTCTCAAAAAGGGCCTCCACGACCCAATCATTTTTTTTTGCAGCCTTTTTCTTCATGTTGAGAATGCGCAAAGCCATAAATCGGGGTTTGATCAGCTCTTTTTGGATGGACAAGATGAATGGCTTGAGAAGATCAAGCTCGTAGAGAATAAAATAAGCTTCATCGTGGGCGGAGATTCTCCTTTCTTGCAAAAAGGCGCCGGGGAGTCTTTTTTCATTGGGAATTTCGCTGAAGCCCTCTTTCTGCACAAACGTGAAATCGCCATAGATCTGCACATTTTTAGCGCGGTAATCAGGATAGTAGCTAAAACGCGGGCGCACAACGATAGTGTGGTCTTGCAAAAAGATCTCCACTCCGCTTTTTTCTAAAGGGCTTCTAGTCGCAAAAAAACCTTTAACCTGTTCGAGTTCTTCGCGATGCTGGGTGATGAAAGAGGAAACATCGGAAGGATGAATGGGAATCCCTGGACTGATCAATACGCCCGCCCTGCCCATTTTTTTGGCGAAAAAACCCTTGCCTTTCAAATAGACCCAGTCTCCAAAATCAATGCTGTCGCTTTCGATTTCCGCGATGTTGAGAATCGATTCAAAGAATAAAAAACCTTCCAGGTTGACGTTGTAGCTCAATTGCGATTCGATGGCAAACACGTGGGTTTGAAAACCTTCAAATCCGTTGAGCCACGCGCGATGGCGGTTGATAAAGTCGTTCATCTCCGCGCGGGGAATGATCTTTTCTATGCCCTCAAAGAGAGGGTTTTCCAAAAGGTAGAAGCCCTTTTTATCCAAGTAGACCCAGTGCCCAAAGTAGGCGGCATTTTTGTGCATCAAATCCCCTTCTTCAAAGACGCAGCAGCGAATGTGCAGGTTGTCCTTTTCATCGATAAAAAGTGAATAGTTGGGCTTGATGCTCCCCGAATGGATTTTTGTCCCCGTGAGGTGTTTTTCCAAAAGCCTCACGTGTTTTTGCAGGATGGAGCTAACTTTATCCGCCGGGATTTCATTTTGATGAAAAATGGGATCGATATCCGCAGGAAAAAATCCTTTTTTAGGGACATAGACCCAATCTCCTATGTGGATTCCCTGTTTAGCAAAAGAAAGGGGCAATTTTTCCTGAAAAGGCGTGCTCTTAATTAAAAAGACCCGGCGCGAGGCGTCGTAGCGGATCGATTCGATCTTGTGATGCTGCAATTCATGCACCTTCAATGGAGAAGACACTCCGCCCAAAGCGGGAATGAGATTGGGCCAATTGACAGCGGCGATGTAAAAACCGACGCCAATTGCGGAGAACCGTATCTCGATCCAATGCGGAAGCCTTAAGGGATCTTGTTCAAAAGTAATTGCATAACGCTCCTTGTTTTCTTGTAGAAGCATCAACCACTTGGCCAGGTCCGCCCAAAAGGAAAGCTCGTACTGCAAATAGTGGCTGGGGCGCCCCTCGCGCCACAAGATCAGCTCTTCCGCGGGCAGATTGGAAAATTTGAGCGAGGTCTCCTCAGTCTCAGCCTCGCGCTCAAAAAAGATAGCCTGTATCTTTTTTTTCCCCTGAGGATTAATCCCTTTGACTGCAAACAGCCGCTTGCTCGTCACTGAATACGTCTCCCACCTCGTTCCCTTTTTACTCAAAACCTCGGGATCATACCCATGGCGCCGGCTCGCCATTTTACAAAGCTTATTCCACAGAGAATCGCGAAAGCGCACGTGCAGAGGATAGGGCTGCCCGTTGAAAATTTTTAAATAGGCTGCGGCCAAGTGCACACAGCTCTTCTTTTTTTCTTCTTCATGGCAGGTGCAAAAGCAATCGATGATGCGGCCCGTGTCATCTATTTGCAAGAAGGGCCACACGCTTTTTTTCAGTTTGGGATCCACCACTTCCAATTGGTAGGTGCCCTCCGAAAAAAAGACTTGTCCTATTTTTTTTGCTTGAACAAGAGAAGCTCCGAGGGAGAGTTCCTTTTTGGAAAAAGAAGAGGTGTCCATATTCCTATCTCGGCGCTATTTATCTAATTATAGCAGCCTGCCCAGAAAAAACAAGATGAGCGGATCCCGTCATTTCGATCTCTTGGGCCCCTGGAAACCAAAAGCGCATGCTCTTCTCGTATTCCACTGTGTCAAAGCAAGAGCGCGTGTGCACTTCTACGGGTTCTTTAAGACCGTGCAGATGGTGAGCTACCCAGGCGGCGGCGGCGGCCCCCGATCCACACGCAAGCGTCTCCCCTTCAACACCTCTTTCAAAAGAACGGACCAAAAGAGATCCCTTCTCTGCTATTTTAACGCAATTGACATTGACTCCCTCCGGCGCAAAAGCAGAATGCCAGCGGATCTGTTTTGCCAGCTCGATAAATGAAGAGTCGGCTATGTCTTCCACAAAGATAACAGCATGGGGCACTCCCGTATGCAAAACAAATGCTTCTTTCTTCCCTGCTGGTAAATCAAGGCTTAAGGGCCAATGCAGCATTATTGGAACTCCCAAGTTAACGCAAATCTCTTCGCCTTGGCATCTGCAGGCGCTGACGCGTCCGCCAATTTCTATATTCCACTCTGTCCGCCCTTCCCCTGCCCTTAAAAAGGCGATGAGACAGCGGATCCCGTTGCCGCAAAAGCCAGGTTCGCTGCCATCCGCATTCAAGATGCGCATTTTGTAATCGGCGATGTGCGAGGATTCTAAAAGCAAAATGCCGTCCGCCCCAACTCCGGTGCGGCGATCGCATAGGCGCTGCACTAAGCGCGCATCGTTTGCAGGAAAATGACCCAAGCGGTTATCTATGAGAATGAAATCGTTTCCCGCACCCTGATATTTGGAAAATTTCATCAAAACGATTTGAGCTCTTTATAGGAAGTAACGACCGCATCGATAAGATTGAACTCTTTAGCCTCGTGCGCGCTCATCCACGTATCGCGCTCAATCGCCTTATCGATGGTCTTAGCATCTTTCCCCGTTGCTTTCACGTAGACGTCGACGAGTATGCGCCGCGTTTTTTGGATTTCTCTGGCTTGAATCTCCAGATCCGTTGCCTGACCTCGCACCAAGGCGCCGATAGAGGGCTGATGGATCATAAAGCGCGAATAGGGAGTAGCCAATCGCTTCCCTGGTGCAGCGCAAAGGCTCAGTATCGACCCCATCGAAGCCGCAAGTCCCGTGACAAGCGTCGTCACCGGAGAGGTGATCATCTTCACTTGATCCCAGATAGCAAATCCGGAATCTATCGCCCCACCCGGAGAGTTGATGATAAAAAGAATCGGCTTTCCTGGATCGGTGATCTCCAAATACCACAATTTGCGAATGACATCTTTAGCCGTATCGTTGTCCACCGCATCGCAAAAGAAAAGGCGGCGAGAACGCAAGATCGCCTCATCGATTTTATCATTGAGCGTGCTAAATCCAGCTGCTTTATGGGCGTGCGGTTCATTCTCTTCGTCGTTAAGATCCATACCAATCTCCAGTATTCTTCATTCTCTTCACTTCTTTCTTTTTTTTCAATCTAATCGATCACAAGCTCGGGATACAGGGGAAACACTGCGAGAAGCTCTGCTATTTTTTCTTTGACTCTATCTAACGTCTTGGACTCTATCTGTGCTTTGGCGCGAGAGGGCCCTGGCGATCCGTTTTCCGAAGCTGCCGGCCGCGCGGCTGAGAGCAATTCTACGATGAGGTCCGCGATGTGCTCCATCTCTTTTTCTTTCATCCCCAAGGTGGTAAGCGCAGGGGTTCCCACGCGCACTCCAGAGGTATACCAAGGTCCTTGGCTATCGAAAGGAACGCTGTTGCGGTTGACTGTCATCCTCCCTTCTCTAAGCGCGCTTTCCGCCTGGCGTCCGGTTAAACCAAAAGTGGAGGCCACGTTAAAGACGAGCAAGTGGTTGTCAGTGCCCTTTGTGCCCACTTCGACGCCTTTTTCCATAAGCCTTCCCGCTAAGGCGCGCGCATTGGCGACAATTTGATGCGCGTAGGCCCGATAGGCAGGCGTATTGGCCTCTTTGAAGGCGATGGCCTTGGCCGCGATGACATGAGGCAGCGGCCCTCCCAGCACAATAGGGCAGCCTTTGTCGACCACTTCTTTAAACGCATTAGTGCACAGCACCATCCCGCCTCTTGGGCCGCGCAGCGTCTTATGCGTCGTCGTTGTGATAACGTGCGCATAAGGAATGGGGTTGTATTCTCCTTGCATAACTTTTCCGGCGACTAGCCCCGCAAAGTGCGCCATGTCGACCAGCAGCGTCGCTCCCACGCTGTCGGCGATCTCGCGCATTTTAGCAAAGTTGATCAGGCGCGAGTAGGCAGAATACCCCGCGATTAAAATGGCAGGCCTTTCTGCTTGGACTTGATCTTGCAAATGGGCATAATCGAGCATTCCCGTCTCCCTATCGACATCGTAGGGAATGGACTGCATGATCTTGGCCGAGATGTTGTGGCGATATCCATGCGTGAGATGTCCGCCTGAATTGAGGGATTGCCCCATGACTTTCTGAGAGACCAAAAGGCGTCTGACGTGTTCATATTCTTCCGGAGTCAATTCATCCAGAGTCTTTTTCCCGAGCCTTTGTATCTCTTTGTTCTGCACTCTGTGGATCAAGATCGCCCAAAAAGCGACCAGATTCGCATCTGCACCCGAATGGGGCTGAACATAGGCGTGATCGCATCCGAATAATTTTTTCGCTTCTTCGCAACACGCCGCTTCGATCACATCGACGTTCTCGCATCCCGCGTAAAAGCGATGGTACGGATAGCCTTCGGAGTACTTGTCCGTGAGCAGATTCCCCATAGCCAGTTGAACCGCCAGCGAGGAGAAATTCTCTGAAGCGATGAGTTTTAAGTGGGAGCGTTGATCTTTTAACTCCTTAACAATTGTTTCTGCGATGAGAGGGTATTCACTGTGAATGTAATCTAGCGCCGCCAGATAGGCGATGGCGCTCTTGGTTCTTTTTCCTTCCGGTGTCTGATGCAAATATTTTTCGAGATGCGCCATAGGTAAACCCTCACTTGGAACAGACTCAAGTGTATCACGATTTCTCTCATTTCTTTGTAGAAAAATCGCATTGCAAGAACTAATTGGCATCAAGGAAATTTTGGGGTATACTGCACAATTTTTCCGCCTCCGACATGGTGATTTTCTCCGGTTTCGTATTTCACATCGTTGATGAGCACTTTAAATTCGCAATCGGTAACAGGCGCGCTCGGCTCCCATATCCATTCATCGGGCGATACATTTTTCAGTAGGACACCGCGCTCCCAACTCAACCCTCCGCCATTGCCTCGGATATATAAATTATTTTCAAATCCCACATTGTATTTAACTAGCACTCGCGTCTTTCCCATATGCACTTCCTCTTTTTTTTTCATGGGATCCTCCGTAAAAACCTTCTTTAGCCACTGGAACATTTTATCTTCCTTGTCAAACCGCAATTTGTAAAAAAAATTTTTATATGTAAAGAAAGAATTCCCATTCTGCCGCCTTTTTCCTTGAGCAATATTCTTTAAAGGCGTTAAGCTATCGGCACTAGAATAATTCTGATTACAAGGCTCCGCTATGCTTGAAGAACTTAAAGACATTTTAGACATTCAAGAGCTTGATATGAAAATGCTTCGGTTGCTTCGCGTTAAAAAGGAGCGTCTGAAGGAGCTTCAGCAGATTGAAGATTTGCGCAAGGAACTGCGTCAGCAACTCGTCGACAAACAGACGGAAATCGAAGAACATGGTAAAAGCATTCAAACCCTCGAACAAAAAATTCAAGAAATTACTGCGCGCAGCAAAAAACTCGAGCAGCAACAGAGCAATGTGAAAAAAGCGGATGAGTTTAATGCGCTAACCCAGGAAATGACGCAAACAGAGCGCGAGCGCATCAACTTGGAGCAAAAGGTATCCGACCTAGTAGACAAGCGCTCAACCGAGGAAGATCTCCAAGAAAAGATCAAAGAAAGCCTAAAGATATCGGAAGAGAGCAGCATCGCCTTAGAAAAGGAAATCCTTTCGAGCATCAAGATGATCAACGAGGAAGGTTCCAGCTTAAAAGTGCAGCGCGACGAGTTGTCCCGAAAGGCAAATCCCGAAATCCTCTCCATTTACGAAAAGCTGCTCCGCAATAAGAGAGACCGCGTCATCGTCCCTATTGAAAATCGCACATGTAGCGGCTGCCATATCGTCTTGACCGCCCAGCACGAGAATCTCGTGCGCAAGGGGGAAAACCTCGTTTTTTGCGAACACTGTTCGCGCATCCACTACTGGCAAGAGAGCGAAGCCTTGGAAGGCACCGCCGTTGCTACTCGCCGCCGCCGTCGCCGGGCGGTGAACACGTAAATCCTTTTTTCGGGAAAGCAGGCAATCGCCTCTGCATGCCGCAGAGGAGGAAAGTCTGGACTTCGCAGGAGAAGATACTAGTGAAAGACTAGGGGCCGTAAGGCTACGGAAAGTGTAACAGAAAATACACCGTTAGCAAAATGCTAAACAGGCTGAAAATGCTAATTTTGTGAATTAGCCGCACCTATAGAAATATAGGGTGATATAAACCCTATCTGAAGCAAGACAACAGGCGAAAAAACTCGTGCTCCGCGAGTCGCCTGACCTAAGATCGCTTGAGGGCCTTAGCGATAAGGCCCCTAGACGAATGATTGCTCAACGACAGGATCCGGCTTATCGCTTTCCCGAAAATTTTTTATAGCCGTTATGAGGGTACGGAAACAGCGACTAATCGATGATCGCTTCCGCGCGGGTCGAATCGTTTAATGGGTAGATGGGTAGGTTTAGCTCCTTTTACCCAAACCCAATCAATACGGCGTCCTTTAGAAAAAATATGACCATTATCAAAGTCGGCTTTGTCGTATTCGGATGCATCCAAGTTTTTATCTGCTCTAAAGCCCCTTGTAACGAAAGGTTGAAAAGCTGTAGCAAGAGTCGGGCTGCCTACAGAGGGTTTTGATGTTCCAAAGTCACCCCATTCGTCTTGATTCATATCGCCAGCAATAATCGTTTGATCCACCTCGTAGGAAGCCGCTGCAGCAGCAGATTCAATCACTTTTGTTACGTATGTGCCTTTTTCTGCTTTTGCGAAATCTCTTGGATCAGGAAAATGGCCTGAGACAACGCGGTGCACTTTTTGCGTTGTGGAATCTTTTAAATCTATAATCACATGCGTGCGTTTTTTGGAAAAGGTCTGTCCTAAGCGATGCGCATCAGGAATTCCATATCCACACTGCGAAGTCATTTGATTTAACACCTTGAACCGATTTTTTTTGTACAGGATTCCCACTCCATGCGAATTCGGAGCATGTTCACTCCAAATAAGATGGTATTTTTTACCTAACTCAGTACTTTTCAATTTCTTTATCATGTCGCCAGTAACTTCTTGCACACAAATAACATCTAGATTCGATTTGAGAATATTTTTAGCAACGACTTCCATTCTAAAATCGACATTATCATACAATTGTTGACTTCCATCTAAACTATAACCGATTTTTGATGAGAAACGATTAGGGGGAACAGGCTGCGGATAGAGAAGATTATACGTTCCTACAGTAAGCGCTGACCTCGTTTCGCGATGTCTGGGTATTAGGGGAGATGTCGTTTCGCTCTCTGTAAGACGATGCAGAGGAGGTAGTGGTGGCAGAGGAAAAGTTAGACTTTCAAGAAATGGACTTAAATAGCTTGGTGGCGGGGGTGGGGGCGATGGACTTTCTGATCTTACAGGTCGATGCATACTGAGTGATATAGAGCGAGACTTCAGTGAAGGTAGACTGTCGGGCGGCAGAGGCGGTGGTGGCAGCGGTGGACTATCTCTATCGGATCTTACAAGCAGACTCATACTGCGAGATTTAGAACGAGGCGTAAGCGAAAACGGATTATCGAACGCTGGCGGAGGTGGCGGTGGTGGCGGTGGACTATCTCTATCGGATCTTACATGCAGACTCATACTGCGAGATTTAGAACGAGGCTTAAGTGAAAACGGATTATCGAACGCTGGCGGAGGTGGCGGTGGACTTTCTGAAGTCCTTTTCTTAAAAGTCTTTTCTGTTTTTTTTATACGAAAAGAGATGTCCTTAAGGGCATTTTTCATCGCTTCGTTAAGAGTCTTCTGCGTAAACCCTTCAGGAAGCTCTTCCTCAGGACATATCTGTAACATGTCATACAATCCCAGCATTAACTCATAAAGGTTTTTGATTTCAGAGGGATTTTCCTTGATCGATTGAGCTTCGCTATACATGTCACAAAAGGCTTCATAAGAATCTTGAAACAATAAATTCCTTTGTTGCGGAGGCATGAAAGTTTCTACTAAGAATGATAAAAGACCCGAAGGAGGTAATAGACTTGATAAAGATTGAGGTGCTTCCTTTTTTCTTTCTGGGGGGATGCGTGTAGGTTGTCTTATAGGTGGCGATATAGTTTTTAATAATTCAGCCACTCTTTTAACTTTTTGTGTAAGTTCTTTATTTAAGGCCTCTTGTGTAATAATGGGAGTTTTCCCTCCACCAGGATGAGTAGGAATATCCTTTTGGGGAAAATTCTGTAGAACTTGTTGCAATTGAGTCATCTCACCAAGTGCTATTAGCACGTACAGGGCTCCTTCTTTGTTAGGCGTAGCAAAATGGGGTGCTAGCCCATCATAATAGGAACGAAAGTTAGCAAGTATGGCTCCAAAATCTTTTTTAACATTCAAGGACACAATTAGCCTATTTTTTAAATATAGTTAATTAACTATAAAATAAAATGAATTTTAAATCAATTAAAACGGCCGATTTGTTAATAAAAAATTACTTTACTTGATTCCATGAGCCTATCTGTAAAGTAGCGTAAAATTTTTACTTGAAATGGTTAACTGTTTTAAGAGGTTGAATATGAAAGGATTTCAAGAACTTAAGGAGCGCAAAATGATCTATCGGACTGGATTCTTAAGCTTGGCTTTGATTGTATTTTGGATTCAAGAAATCGGAAATTTTATTGGACTTTGCGGATAGTCCCATAATACGAGGGGATGCGCTTTGTCGTATGCTTCCCTTTTTAAGCGCGTAGAGACTTGAGTATAAATCGTCGTTGTCGCCAGCGACGAGTGACCTAAGAGAATTTGAATGGTCTTGAGATCCATGCCCTTTTCCAGCCAATGCGTGGCAATAGTGTGGCGAATGGTATGAGGGGTGATTTTTCCCGAAAGGCCGCTCTTTTTAAGGTAGTGTTTAAAGAGACGATCGATCGAGCGGGAAGTAAGGCGCTTGCCCCACTTGTTTAAAAAGATGGCTTTGTCATCTACTTGCGCTTTATGTGAGCCTGTATCGCTATGACGCTCAGGATGATCCAGATAATGGAGTATCCACTCCAATGCGGTCTTGGTCATCGGAACGTTGCGCTCTTTTTTCCCTTTGCCTTTCAGACGCAATCGGCCTGACTGGCGGTCGAAATCCTCCCGGTTGAGCTGTACCAGTTCGCTGATGCGCAGCGCGCTGCTGTAAAAAAGCTCCATGATAGCGCGATCCCTCAGTCCCAGATAGTCTGCCGTAACGGGTTGGGAGAGCAAGCGCTCGACATGCTCGTAGTTCAGTGTTATGGGAAGGCGCTTTTCGCTTTTTGGGCTATCGATCTCGTCCAAGGGATTTACAGCGATTATTTTTTCTTTAACGAGGTACTTAAAAAGAGAGCGCAACGTGGACAAGCGGCGCAAAAGAGTTTTTCTAGAGGGGTGCTCTGCCGCCAGAAAAGCCAAGTAACCGCGCACGGCCTTTTTGTCGATCTTATCTATAGAAAATCCCTCTTGCGAGGGCGACAGGTTCTGATAATGAAGCTTGGGGGAGCATTTATCCGGGGCAAGCTGTAAAACATGCGTTTCAAAAAAAGATTTAAAACCTGCCAAATCTAAACAGTAATTGCGGATCGTATGCTCGGATGCATTTTTAACGACGCGCAAAAAATGTAAAAATTTACAGGAGCAAAAAATAAAGGATTTCATTTGAGTCTCTTTTCCCCTTATGCTAAAATAAAGGGCAATTTTTTTTTAAATGTATGATCACTTTACGCGAAATATCTAAAAAAGTCGGCTCCCGGGTTCTCTTTGAAAATGTCACCATTGCGTTTAATTCCAATGCCCGTTATGGATTGACCGGCCCTAACGGCTGCGGCAAGTCCACGCTGCTTAAAATCATCATTGGCACAGAAGAACCGACAGGCGGCAGCGTCACTTTGCCCCCTAAGGTAGGCTTTTTAAGACAAAACATCGAAGATTTTCGTGACCACAAAGTGCTCGATGTCGTCATTATGGGCAACGAGCGGCTATGGAAAGCTCTCAGCGAACGAGAAAGACTCTACCAAGAGGAGTTAACTGATGAGAGCGGCATCCGCTTGGGAGAGTTGGAAGAGATTGTAAATGATGAAGATGGCTATACGGCCGAATCCGATGGCGAAGTGCTTCTAATTGGAATGGGCATTTCAGCGGAAATGCATCAGCAGAAGATGCGCGAAATCCCCTCCGACAGGCAATTTCGCGCCTTGCTCTGCCAAGCCCTATTTGGCAATCCCGACGCCCTGCTCCTCGACGAGCCCACCAACCACCTCGACTTGGAGTCCATCAGCTGGCTGGAGCAGTTTTTGCATCAATATAAAGGCGCCCTAGTTGTCGTAAGCCACGACCGCCACTTTTTAAACGCCGTCACGACGCATATCGCAGATATCGACTATGAGACGGTCATCATCTATCCCGGTAATTACGATCAGATGCTCGTTACGAAGACATCAGTGCGCGAGCGGGCAGAATCCGAGAACAAGACCAAAGACAAAAAAATTTCCCAACTGCGCGAGTTTGTCGCGCGCTTTGGTGCGGGCACGCGCGCCAGCCAGGTGCAATCCAGGCTACGGGAAATCGAGCGCTTAGAACCCCAAGAGCTTAAAAAATCCAATATTCAGCGCCCCTACATTCGCTTTTATCCCCCTGAAAAGCCCTCCGGTCAAATCGTCTTTAAAGTAGACGAGATCGCCAAAGCGTTCGATGGCAATCGCGTGATCTCCAACTTTTCCGCCGAGATTGCGCGAGGAGATAAAATCGGCGTCATCGGCAACAATGGCAAAGGCAAAACGACTCTTCTCAAGATGCTCGCGGGCATTTTGCCTTTGGACAAGGGACGCATCGAACTGGGGCATCAAGTCCAAATCGGCTACTTTCCGCAAAATCACTCAGAAGTGGTCGATAAAAAAAGCCAAATGAACGCGTTTGACTGGTTAAAAAAGCGGCGCGAAAATGTGTACGATCAAGACGTGAGAAGCATTTTGGGAAAAATGCTTTTCTCAGGAGACGATGCGTTTAAACCCGTCTCGCATCTTTCGGGAGGCGAAACGGCGCGCCTCATTCTAGGCGGGCTGATGCTCTGCAACTACAATGTTCTCATTTTAGACGAACCCAATAACCATCTCGATTTGGAGGCAGTCTCTGCTCTATCTTGGGCCCTGCAAGACTATAAAGGCACCGTCATTGTAGCCAGCCACGACCGCGAACTGCTAAACAACAGCGCAAAAAAGCTCTTTGCCTTCGAGGAGAGCGATCTGCGCGTATTCGATGGACCCTTGGATGAATACCTCGCAGTGAAGGCGTAACATGATTCACTTAGATCATGCGCAAGACGCCGCCATCACGCATCATCCTCATCCTCAGATTGTCAACTCCCTCTCCAGAGAAGAAAAAATTGCCGCTATAACAGAGCATTTCAGCCGCATCATGGAAATCCTCGGTCTCGATCTCTCCCACGCTTCGCTGGCCAAAACGCCCGAGCGCGTTGCGCACATGTATATCGATGAGCTTTTTTGGGGATTGGATCTGGACGCCTTTCCCGATATTTCTTATCTGGAAAATGATTTGATGGAAAATCCGGCGGGAATGATCGTGGTCAAGGATATTCCGATTAAGAGCATCTGCGAGCATCACTTCGTCCCCATTCTTGGGAGCGCGCGCATTGCCTACATTCCCGCGGGGAAGATTTTGGGCCTTTCCAAAATCAATCGCATTGTCGACTACTTCTGCCGCCGTCCACAGCTTCAAGAGCGCCTTACGGCTCAGATCGCCGATGCATTGAGCATAGTTTTAGAAACAGAAGATGTCGCCGTATCTATCGAAGCAGAGCACTTATGCGTCACATTCCGAGGCATCGAGCATCCCACCAGCCGCACGCACTCCTCCGTCCTCAGGGGAAAATTCAAAAAGGATCCCCTGCAAGCAGCTTTTCTTGCGCAAGCGCCTACCGTTTGACAATTTTCACAGAGCTATATTATTACTGATGTATGGCCGAACCTATCCCTACTCCTTTTCCACCGCCTGAAAATCAAATCCTATTTGTAAGAGAACTGCGCTCGCACGTCGATAAACTTTCTTCTCACCTTGAAAACCTTTTGGGAAACTTCGCTCTCGTCCAACAGGAAAATTTCCTCAAAGATTTTTCTGAAAATGTGCAGGCGTTGAGCAAGCTTCTCCAGGGAGCACCTTTCCAGGCGATGGCGCTTGATCTCAAAGAAGAGATGCAAGAGGCGACCATGACTCTCACTCAAATTTTAAATCAATCTGTGGAAAACCTCGCAACCCTTTCTCAAATGAGCATGGCAGATGCTATTAAAAATTACACTCAACCTTCGGTCGCGGAATCCGATCTCTCTCTTTTTCTCTTTGCTTTAGAGAAGTACCCCGAGTCTTGCCGCATTTTGATTCAAGAGCTGCACCTAATCTCTCAAGATCTCGGCAAACGCCTCTAAGAAACCCTCACTAAATAACCCTTTCTGATATAATGCTGGTGAAAAAAAATTGGAGACTTTTATGTCACACATTACCCCTTGTACTCCACGGACAACCGTCCCTACACCTGCTGCTGCTGTGCAGCCCATGAACAGAACTTCTGCCGTGGATTTCTCACAAAGCAGTTTGCTGACCCTTGCGCACATCGATCCTAAAGACAAAATCACTGGATGCGAGCTCTATGCAAAATCAGCCGCGGCGCTTACTTTGGGAATTGTTCCCTTTGCCATCGCTAAAATCGGCCAAGGGCTTTCCAGCGCTTTTGCTTTTCTCGCACAAGAAGGCGAAACGGCTCTGAACCGGATGGGTTCCTTTGGATCTCATTTAGGAAAGGCGTGGCGCTGCCTTGTCGGCTTGCCTGCACTAGCTAGCGGAATGCTGCTTTATGTTGGCTCGCGCTTGTTTGCCCTTACGCAAAAGCTCATCTGGGGGACAAAACTGGTCAATCACCCGCAAGAAGAGCGCGTCAATACAAAATTAGCCCGCTACGGAGCCGGCGACAAGCCTTTAGCCGATTTTCACCATCTGTTCGATGCCTTCTATCACGCTTCTCCTTTCATACGACAAGAGCAGTTAACGCGATTTAGAGGCTTTACAGTCCCTTAAAATGTGAAGATTTTAAAGTCTTCCGCGATCTGAGTATTGGGAAACACGCTGTGCGCTTCTTGCGCAAAGCCTTCGAGATCCTGATAGCGCGCGGAAAAGTGGGATAAGACGAGCATCTCCGCGCCTGCTTTTTTAGCCATCTGGGCAGCTTGAAGCGCGGTGAGATGGGCATGCTTTTCAGCCAAATGCCTATGCGACTCTAGGTAGGTGCTCTCGCAAAGAAAGAGCTTGGCTCCTTTGGCAAGATCGATTATGGCAGGACAGGGCAAAGTATCCATGACGACCGCGATCGAGTCGCCTTTTCGGATATGGCTTACAGCATCAAGCTTCACTTTTTTTCCCTCGATGATTAATTCTCCCTTCTTTTCCAACTCGCGCACGAGAGGACCCGCAACGCCATGCGCGTCGAGCTTTTCTCTATCGAACTTGCGCGTATCCGGCTCCGTAACTCTCCAACCCAAGTTGTCGACACCGTGCTCCAGATAGCGCGCCTCTATGCGAAAATGCTCGTCTTCGTGCACAAGGCCTTCTTTAGAAACGGGGTGTTCGATGACTTGGATATTCTGATGGTAAATGGTGCCAAAGCGCAGCCTCTCAAAGTAGACTTGTCCACTGGCGGGGTAATAGCAATGAATGGGGTGCGTGACTTTATCGAGATTGAGCCGCATCAGCATCGATCCTAGCCCGAGACAATGATCTCCATGGAAATGACTGACGAAGATGCGCGTGACATAGGTCGGCGCCACGCCCGCAAAAATAAACTGCCGCTGAGTACCTTCTCCCGGGTCGAAGAGAAGCCCCTCCTCGTTCCAACGCACGAGATAGGCGCCCTGATTGCGCGTCCGCGTGTGCTGTTGGCTGGAAGAACCTAATATAACTAGATCGCGCTTATTCATGCGGTCACTTTTCCTCTTGCAAAATAGGGCAGCCTCCCTAAAAGGATCCCGCAGACGCCACCGATGATGTGCGCGGTATTTGCAATCATCGGAGTGATTTCCACAAGAGAGAAGAGATTAAGTGTAAATGTGAGCAATCCCAATGCGGTCATCGCCAGGACAAAGAGCAGCAAAAAAAGCAAAGTAGCCCGGCTCAAAGGATATCCTTCCCAGGGCGCACGGCGCTGTCGCATCCAAATAAAGCCCGCCATGCCGACAATAACGCCTGAAAGGCCGATAAAGGAGGGGCCGCTCACGAGATATTGGGCTGTATTAGAAACGATCCCTAAAATGAGGATAAGCGCTCCCATTTTCCACAACCGGATTCTCTCCTGAATCTGCTTCCCCAACACCCAAAACCAGGCCAAGTTGAAGAGAATGTGCAAATAATCAAAGTGCAAAAGACAGGGAGTAAATAAGCGCCATACTTCTCCTTGCTTGATTTTGCCAAATAAAGAGGCGCTGCTTGGGCGTGCGTTTTTTTGTTTGCCCATCGCCTCGAAATAGGGATAGATGCCTTTCCAGGAGGGCGTCGCTTCCGCCTCATCCAAGGACTGTTTGATGTCCGGCGGGATTTGCGAAGCGTTTTTAATATCCGCAAGAGAATGATCCGCGATCGCAGAGTCGAGGGCCTTGAAGTTAGCGGGATAATCAAAGAGCAGCTGTTTTTCTAAAGAAGTGTGGGCAAAGAAAACGGCAAGCGCTCCTTTGTGATGCGCGATGATCTCCTTTTGCGCGTTATTCCAAAAAAAGAGCACCGCGCACAATGCGATGAACAAGTGTGTAAAGGTCACGCGAAAAGAGCGCATCTGGACGCGCACAGGTGGGACCTCTTGCCACTTGCTCTCTTCTGCTTTCTCAGGGTAGAGCGCGGGAGCGGGGAAAGAAACCACTGGCATTTCGTCAGTGTGAAATTGCGGATCTTCGGGATGCTGTTTATATTTGTCCAGCCATTCTACGGCCAGCGGAAAGTCATCCTCATCGTAAATCCACAAGCGGTAAATTTTTTTTTCCTTTTTGCGGTCCACATGCAATTCGTAAATATTCTGGATTCCTTCTTTCAAAAGAAAAGAGTAAAAGCCATAGGCTTCTTTTTCTGTGTCAAAAACTCCAATTAAGCGCATGAACCTATCCGAATAAATGAAAAAGCTGCTTTTCGCGTCTTTTTCGACCTTTTTTTGTGCTTCTTCTTGCCCTACTTAACCAAGTATGTCCTGCGAAGAAGCACAAAAATAGAACGAAAAAACCATCAAAAATCAATGTTTTTCATTTATTCGGATAGTTTCTGTGTTCACAATTTTTTTAATGATCTGCGAGGTAGAAAGCCCCTCTACCAAAGACACGATCTGCACTTTTCCGCCAAAAGAGCGCACGACCTGAGCCTCTATGCAGTTTTCTCCATATTCCGCACCATTGACGTGCACGTCGGGGCGGATACGCGCAAGAATCTTACGCGGATCAGTCTCATCAAACCAGGTCACATAGTCCACCATAAATAAGGAGGCTATCAGCTTCAGCCGCTCAGCCAAGGGAATAATGGGGCGCAGAGGACTCTTATACTCCTGGATGGAGCGATCGGTGTTTAGAGCCACGATGAGTACATCTGCTTGCAGCGAGGCCTGATAGAGCATTTCCAAATGCCCCGCGTGCAAAAGGTCAAAAGATCCGTTTAACGACGCAATGCTCTTGCCCAAAGCGCGCATCTCTGCAATTTTTTCCTCGAGCCGCTCGGGATCGATGACTTTAAGAGAGAGCGTCTCTTTCAGCGTCTTACATCTTTCGGAAAGCAACATGGAAAACCTCGTCGTAGTGTTTCACGAAATGCACCTGTATGCCTTTTTTAACATAGGCGGGCAGCTCGTCGTAATCTCTATGGTTATCTCGGGGGAAAATCAGCACTTTGACTCCGGAGCGCTTGGCGGCAATTAACTTTTCCTTCACGCCGCCGATCGGCAGCACCTGTCCCGTCAGCGTCAACTCTCCTGTCATCCCGAGGTCTTCGAGTACGGGTTCATTGCGCAGCAAGGAGAGCAGCGCGGTGACAAGAGTAATGCCCGCGGAAGGCCCGTCTTTTGGCGTTGCGCCCTCGGGGATATGCACGTGGACTTGGCACTCTTTAAAAAAAGAAATCCCTGGTGCGTATTCATCGACGTAGCTGTTCAAGAATGTCCATGCGATCTGCGAAGACTCTTTCATCACATCGCCTACTTGGCCCGTGAGCTTCATCTCCGTCTTTTCCGCGCCCACTTTCGTCGCTTCGACATAGAGCGTAGCTCCGCCGAGCGATGTCCAGGCCAAGCCCATGCAGACGCCAACAGGCGTTCTCTTGTAAAAGCGATCCGTCGTGTAGACCGGCTTGCCGATATATTTTTTTAGGTTGCCCTCGGAGATAACCACCTTTTTAAATTTCTCTTTTTTCTCTTGGCTCTTGACGACGCTTACGGCAATTTTGCGCATGATCTTTTTCAAGTAGTTCTCCAATCCGCGCACGCCTGCCTCGCGCGCATAGCCGTTGATAATGTGTCCGATCGCCCCCAGGGAAAAATCGATTTCCGTGTGCTTGAGTCCCATATTTTTGCGATTGCGCGGAATGAGGTAGCGCTGAGCGATTTTGACCTTCTCTTCCAAGATATATCCCGATAAGCGCAAGATATCCATCCTATCTTTCAGCGGCTCGGGGATAGTGTCCAAAACATTAGCCGTGAGAATAAACAGAACGTGGGACAAATCGCAGCGCACATCGAGATAGTGGTCGAGAAAGTCCTTGTTCTGTTCCGGATCGAGCACCTCTAGTAGGGCCGAGGCGGGATCGCCATGATAGCTCGAGCTGAGCTTATCCACCTCATCCAACATGATCACGGGATTCATCACCTGAGTGAATTTGAGCGCTTGAATCAACTTTCCCGGCATCGCGCCAATATACGTGCGCCGGTGTCCCTTGATCTCGGCCTCATCGCGCATCCCACCGACAGAAAAGCGGTAGAACTGCCGCTTGAGGGCGCGCGCCACGCTCTTTCCGATGCTCGTCTTGCCCACGCCAGGAGGACCTACAAGGCAAATGATGCTGCCCTTCACGCCGCCCGAGAGTTTTCCCACGGCGATGAATTCAAGAATCCTCTCCTTAATATCGTTTAGCCCGTAGTGATCTTCTTCAAGCACGGTCTTGGCGAATTTAAGGTCTAAAGCCCCCTCTCCTTCAGGGCCTCCGCTATTGATTCCCCAAGGAACGATCGTCAGCCAATCGAGGTAGTTGCGGCACACGGCGTATTCCGCCGATTGGATCTCTAAAACGCTGAGCTTTTCCAATTCCTCAGTAATTACCTGCATAACGTCATCGGAAACCGTGCGCTTTTTAAGGCGCCCTTCGAATTTCTCGATGTCGCACGTCTTGTCATCTTTTTCAAGCCCGAGCTCCTTCTTGATGGTCTTGAGCTGCTCTCTTAAGAAAAATTCGCGCTGGGTCTTGGAAATGGTCGCTTCAATCTTCTGATTGATGCTGTTTTGCAATTTGCTCAAGTCCAGCTCTTTTTTAAGCAAGACGAGCGCCTTGTCGATGCGGCCTTGCAGCTCATATGTCTCTAAAACCTCTTGCAGCTCTTCGCGGCTGGCCGTCGTGAGAGCCACGGCGAAATCGGCTAGCTTGCCAGGCTCTGTAAAATCGGAGTGACCCAAAAAAATCTGCAGCTCTTCTTTAAAGAGGGGATTGAGCTTGAGCAGCTCTTTAATCGTCGTGATGATGCTGATCGAATACGCCTTAAGCTCTTTGGAAAATTTATCGGTCTGATCATCGTGATAATCAATCTGCGCGCGCAAATACTTTAACGATTTCAGCGGCTTTTTTATCGAGATCCTCCTCTCCATGTTGAGAACGACCTGCGCTCCGCCTTGCTCCATGGGGATGATGCGTAAAATACGCGCGAGCACTCCGACCCGATAGAGATCATCGAACCCAACTTTGTAAATATTGACATCTTCTTTGTGGGTTAAAAAGAGTCCCATGCACTTGTGCTCAGACTTTGCGATGTTCTTGAGCACTTCGTAGTAGGCACCGGGTTCGATGACAATCGGCGCTGCCATTCCCGGGAAAAAAGGGCGTCGTGTCAAGGGCATAAGGAACACCTCGCTGGGCGCTTCAAATCCCCCCTTGTCCCGCGCTTGATCTTCTCGAACGGATTCGTGAATTTCCGCAGCTAAACTCTCCTCCAGCTGCTCCTCTTCTAACATCTCTTTATCCGTATCCAATTGCCACTCCCACTTATCAAAGTATGCCAATTTATCAGTTTCTTTAAAAATGCGCAACCAGAGGCCCAGAAGTAGGGAATAGATTTTTTCATCCCAATCCTCTATAATCTTCAAAATATGAGAAAATTAATTATTGACACCAGCTCCGAGCAGTGCCTCTTGGCCATTGCCGAGGAGAGTACAATTTTAACCCATGCGCTTTTTTTGCACGACAACCGCCTCTCCCAAACGCTGCTCCCTTCGCTCGCCGTGCTCCTGCAGGAGAAAGGGTTAGCGCTGCAAGACATCGCCAGCCTCGCCGTCGGCGTCGGGCCCGGGTCTTATACGGGCACCCGGGTGGGCGTCACCGTCGCCAGAACCCTCTCTTTCGGTCTAAATATTCCTTTACGAGGCTTTTGTTCTCTAACAGCCTTTCTCCCACAACGGCAAGGGCGCTTTGTCAGCGTCTTCCCCGCCAAGTCCTCGAACTTCTACCTTTTGATTGGGGAAAGAAACGCGCAGGGCATCTGTCTGCACAGCGCCGGTCTCTCTACCGCCGCCGAGCTGTGCGCTGCTGCCTCCAACGCCGCTGTCCTCACGGCCAAACGCAAGGAAGAGCTTCCCCCAGAGTGCCCGCGGCACCATTTCATCCCCTTTCACCTCAATGCCGCCAACATCGCCCTCTGCCTGCAAGCCCCTCCCTGCTTCGCGTTTGAAAGCGAAGCGCAATTAGTCTACCTCTAGCAGAGACAATGTTTGAAAAATATCCCCTCTTTTTTATAAGATTAAGGAACTTTTGGTGTTTAATTTAATTTTAGCAGAAGGAAATACATGCCTAGCGTGAAAGTTCGACCTGGTGAACCGATTGACAAAGCTCTGCGAGCCCTGAAAAAAAAGCTCGATAAAGAAGGAATTATGAAAGCCGCGAAAGCACATCGCTTTTACGATAAGCCTTCCGTCAAAAGCCGAGCAAAATCCAAAGCTGCCCTCAAGTACAAAAAAACGAGACCTAAAATATTTAGTTTTTAGTGTCTATTCGCAAAAATAGCACTTTACAGGCCGTTCTGCCAATTTTCTTGGGAAAAATCTTCAACGTATGTTAGACTGCTCTTTAACAGCTGAATGAATTATAGAAAAAAAATTTATGAGTGATTACTACGAAGTTCTCGGTCTTTCCCGTTCCGCTTCTCAAGAAGAAATCAAAAAAGCCTATCGCAAAAATGCTTTAAAGTACCATCCCGACCGCAACGCCGGCGATGCGCAAGCCGAAAAGAAATTTAAAGAAATATCTGAGGCTTACGAGGTCTTAAGCGATGAGCAAAAGCGCCAGATGTACGACCAGTATGGCGCAGATGCACTAAAAGGCGCGGCCGGAATGGGCGGCGGCGGACCTCACGGAGGGTTCACTTCGATGGAAGAGGCTCTGCGCACCTTTATGAACGCCTTTGGCGGCGGCGGAGGAGGAGGAGGCGGTGGCGGCGGGATTTTCGACAGCTTTTTCGGATTTGAAAGCGAAGGCAACGCCCAGCAAGGGGCAAGCAAAAAGATGAACCTCTCGCTCTCTTTTGAAGAGGCGATGAAAGGCCTAGAGAAAGAAGTTTTCATTAGCAACTACGTCACCTGCTCCAAATGCGACGGCTCCGGTGCAGCCTCTGCCAACGCGATTAAAACCTGTTCGCGCTGCCACGGCCAAGGCCAAGTCCATCAAACGCGCGGCTTTTTTAGCATGGCGAGCATCTGTCCGCAGTGCCACGGCAGAGGAAAGACAATCACCTCTCCTTGCACCGAGTGCCACGGGGAGGGCCGCACCAAAGAAAAACAGCGCATCGCCATTAAAGTGCCGCCCGGTGTCGACACAGGCATGCGCCTGCGCATGACGGGCTACGGCGATGCGGGAGAAGGCGGCGGCCCTCCAGGCGATCTCTACGTGTCGATTACCGTCGAGCCGCACTCCGTCTTCCAGCGCGAAGGCGATGACGTAGTCATTGAACTTCCTGTCACATTTACGGAAGCTGCGCTCGGCTGCAAAAAAGAATTGCCAACACCGCGCAGCGGCTCGTGCCGCATTTCCATTCCCGAAGGCACTCAAACGGGCAAAATCCTCCGCGTAAAAGACGAAGGCGCTCCCAACGTCCACGGCCGCGGGCAAGGCGATATGCTGGTGCAAGTCGTCGTGGAAACCCCTGTTGCCCTCAGCGACAAGCAAAAAGAGCTCCTCAAAGACTTTGCAGAGCTCGAAGGCGATCGCAACTCACCGCGCAAGCGCGGCTTTTTCGACAAGCTCAAAGGCTTCTTTGGCGACTGATCCATTTTTTGTTTTTGCCCGTTGTGGTAGAAAGGGGAAAAAGGCAGCGCATGAGCTTTGTCCCCGAAAAACTCCCCTTAAAGAGTTTAAATAAGACGCTCTTTTCCCATCAGCTGCGCAAGGCCGACAAAGCGCTCCACGCCTTTGACAAACTTCTGCAAACAGCGCCCAAGCCCCAGCTCCTCTTTTCCTCTCTTTCCTACCTCGAATCTTTAGCCGCATTGGAATCGCAGAAAATCTTCTCTCCTCTAGAAGATTTTCTCCTCTTATCCCACAAACACTCTCACAAAAAAAAGAAGCTGATCCCCATTATCTGCTACCATACCGCCCTCAAAAGAGCCTGCCGCAGCATCTATACTACCACGCTTAGCAAAGACCTCATCTGTAAAGCACATAACATCATTAAAAAAGGCGCGCCTCGTCCCTATGAAGTGGGACACTACCGCACCAAACAAAACTGGATAGGTCCCGAAGGCTGCACAAGGGAAGAGGCCAGTTTCTTCCCCCCCGCGCATACCCTACTCAATTCCACCATGCGCAATCTCCTCTCCTACTGCAACAGCAGAAAAAGAAAAGATCCGCTCTTGCACGTTGCGATCGCCGTCGCGCAATTTCTCATCCTCCATCCCTTTATGGACGGCAATGGCCGCGTCGGTCGCATTCTCGTTCCCCTTCTTTTCTATAAACAAGGCATTCTCTCACACCCGCTGCTCTTTTTCAGCCGCTACCTCAAAGACCACCGCAGAGCCTACTTCCGCCGTCTCTTCGCCATCACAGGCCAACACCAGTGGGAACAATGGGTCCTCTTCTTCTCCAAAGGAGTTGTCTCCGAATTGAAAAAAGAGCAAAAAAAAGCAGAGCAGATCTACAAACTCTATCAAAAGCTCCATGCCAAGCTCCAGCCCCAATCAGGCTACCTCTTCTTCCTCTTTTCCCAACCCCTCTTTTCCCGCGCGCAGTTTCTCAAGCGCTATTCCCGTCCCCTCCTTCGCCAACTAGAAAGCCACAACATCATCACTCCCTACAAGAAAAGCTACTACACCTTTGCTCCCCTGCTCAAAATCTTAAAAAACAAAAGCCCCGAGAGGTAGCCTCTCGAGGCTTGAAATTACATCCCTTACGGAAGTCGCCTTAGCACACTCCGCCAGTTGCCATTCCTTCACAGCCCGCCATACTTTTTCTTCTGGAAGATTTTCTTCTTTTCGTAGATTTGCGACGTTTAGACACAGCTTTTCTCGCCGTTTTTCTTCCGCCTGTTTTTCTTCTGCTAGTTTTTCTTTTTCCGGATTTTCTAGCAGCTTTTTTTCGTGCTCTCTTTTTTGCCATAGGATTCCCCCTGTTTTGGCATTTTGGTTATTGCATCACTTCGCCGATCGCCGAGGAATATCGCTATTCCTTCTATAGAAACGCATCTGTTCCTCACATTCTCATTATTAAAATTTTTATTCAATCCTAAATCAAAAAATTTTTTTACAAATTGAAACACAGCCCACAAAAGCATTCTACACCAGGATTAATAGGCCCTTGCTGAATTGGAATAGTTTTGATTTTGATGCACACCCAAACAACTTAGTAAAATTAACTGTCTTCTGGTTAAAATTTAACCAAAAGACGGAGATTTTTACATGAACCACCCTAGACACTTGAAAACCAGTCTCTTAGAAGCGTTTACTGTCAGCCCTGTTACCTTACTTATAGGCCCGAGATATAGTGATTTAAAACAAGATTGAGAAAAATATGCAAGGAGGCTGAGAAAATTTTTTGTCTGGAGCGAGCGACCATTGTACGAGTACAAGGCGCGAGCGAAGACGAAAAATTTTCTGCAAAGCCGACGCGGGAGATTTTCTCAATATTGTTTTAAATTACTATAAAGCGGAAAAACAACGCTGATGCGAAAAATTGCCGAAGAACTCGGGATGCAGTATGTGACATTTGATACGCTTAAGCAATTGGCTGCGGCTCAGGAAGATCCTGAAGGATTTTCTCGGCGCTGCAAAGACCGGTGATCCTCGACGAAGTACAAAGAGTGCCGCAGATCGCACTTCCGATTAAGCTTGCTGTCGATCAGCAGCGAGTGCCAGGTTCATTTGGATGGACGGGATCAGCTAACCCGTTGGTTGCACCAAAACTCAACGATTCCTTGGCAAGTAGGATGTTCATCTTGCACATGTGGCCTCTGTCCATGGGCGAGATGCAAAACAAGAAATCACTTTTTCTGGAAAAAATATTTGATCCGAGTGCTGTGTTTTCTCAAGGGATACCTTGGGGACGCAAAGAGATGGCGGATGTGTTTGCCGCAGGGGGTTATCCTGATGCACTTGCCTTGGATTTTGAAATGCGCAATAAATGGTACGACAACTTGCTGACGACGATTTTGGAAAGAGATGTTCAAGATTTGGTGAACATTTCGCGTCCGAGGGATTTGGCCAAATTGTTCAATATTTTAGCTAATCGAAGCGGAAATTTATTAAATCTTGCTGAGCTTAGCCGGATTTCTTCTATACCTTATACAACCCTAAATCATTATATGGCACTTTTGGAAGCGCTTTTTCTCATTATCCGCCAACCTGCTTGGCACTCATATCGTTCCAAGCGTCTGATTAAAATGCCAAAACTCTATTTTGGAGATACGGGACTGCTCATTAATCAATTGGGATTAGGAGTAAATCACATCGTAGAAAACGGAAGAATTTTTGGTCCAATCTTGGAGAATTTTGTATTTTTAGAATTAAAAAAGCTCACCACGTGGGCGGCACTACCTATATCTCTCTATCATTATCGCACTCAAGTCGGCGTCGAAGTGGATATTGTCTTAGAAAATCGAGCAGGTCAGATTGTTGGAATCGAGGTCAAAGCGTCGGAGACCATTTCTTCAGAAGATTGGAAAGGGTTAGAAGTTTTAGGGGAAGAGATGAAGGATCAGATGATTCGAGGGGTCATTTTGTATCCAGGAAAAAAAGTCGTGGCATTGCGAAAAAATCGCATCGCCATTCCTTTATCAACTCTTTGGAAGTAACCAATGTTTAGAACCCTACAGATTCACTACAGCTTTAAATTTTTCAGATTCTTTAAGTATCACTACAGCTTCTTCGAATGTTTCTTTATGGATAGTTTGAATAAGATGAGGTTGTAAATTTTGAACATCATAACATAATATTCCATCTTGAATTGAGGCGATTTGTAATTCTCCTAATTCCAAATCAGAACCATCAATTTTTTTAAAAAAAATAATAACTTCAATATTGTTTGGGACAAATGGATAATTTTTCAAATAAGGACGAATTTCTTCATTGCTATTAATTCTTTCAAGAAATAACGTACTTGCAGTTACTAAAAGCTCCCTTGCTTGTGGAATATCAATTTCGTTATAGCAATCAAAACTAATGCCTAGCATTCTCACTTGATCCATCATTACTGCACCAAATCCGCAAGGCATTAAATTTCTGTCTCTTTCTAGCTCTCTAGCAACATTATATCTTATAAAATTTGCCAATTGCTGCTTTCGACTAGGCCCTTTATTAAATTGCGTGTCATTTTTGCTGCATGATGAAAAAAGAAACAGCATTAGGAAAAACGTTAAAAACCTCATAGCTGTTGGTTTCCTCTTTTCATATAAGTTCCTGTATGAAACTTGAATTGTTCGAAATACGTCTTGTTCCTAAAATTATGATTCATTCCCTCAGATTGTGAATCTAACATTTTCAGTTGTTGATAATTAGACCTTGTTCCTTCCTTATATTCAAGGCGACTCTCATCGTCATCCACAAAAGATACGCAAATATTACTAAGCAATAGTGGTGTCAGAGGAACAATATCATTTTTGCATGCATAATTATGCGCTTTAAAGCACATTTCATCCGGTATGATATCTGCAGGCGCAACTGAAAATATCTCTATACGTTCTCGCACTTTTGGAGCAACATCAAGCAATGCATTCTTGGTCAAAAGAGCTCCTTGGCTATGGCAGACGTGAAATAAGATCGCATCAGGATTATCTTTATTTTTCTCATAAAAATCGAGCCATACTTGTTTTAGTAAATCTCCCGTTACCGGCGCAAAACCTGAATAATTTAATAACATTATTTCTGCCAAATCTACTCCCCCGCCATTCGAATGATTAAAAACCCAGGTGATGCTGGCATCCGGAACAAAGGACTGAAGATATTCCAGGTTTTTGCATCCGTCCTCAAAATCAGTATTCATGCCATTGATATAAACGATACATTTGTCTGTTCTTTGCTCTCCAGCTGTTTTATAAATTGTCGAGCAAGTAGGTGGCGTTATCTTAGCGATTTGTTCTTTGTCATAAATATTGAAAACCTGAGGCTGTGACGGCTGTGGCGGTTCTATTTTTTTAATACCATCTCCTTTTTCATTTTTCGAAGAAGAGGGCACTATGCGATCGGGCGGTGTAAGAGAAGGAAGAAGAGCCGGATTTACGGGCGTTTCATTCGTAGTGCGAATGCTAGGCGGCATTGTCTGGGCTATCTTCGAAAGCTCTTTTGGATCGCGCTCTTTTTCAACAGGGGCGATGGGGATGCACGACTCGGGTTCTGTGAGTGCAGCATGTCTTTGCAATTGAGGATCTATCGGTTCGCCGGCCACACCGCGTCCCACAAGCTCTAAACCTTGCAAAACCGCTCCGCCCATTTTCTTGAGGAAACCTGGCTTGTCTCTCTGCTCTTTGGGCTCGGAAACTGGTTCTGGTGTTGCAGGGGGCAAATCACGGGCAATTGAGTTAACGACATCGCCGACCCAGTTTTCCGTGACGCGCTGCGGAGGAGAAGTTCGCGCGGAAAATTCAGCGAGGCTGGGAACGTCTCGAGGAGGAGGCTCAGGATCCGGACCCGCTGTCTCGTCATCCTTTTCCTCCTTTCTTCGCCTGCCGTGCGCAGGAGCGTTGGGAGAAGCTTCAGGTGCGACTACGGAAGCCACAGCGACAGTGCCGGCGGCTCCCAAGCCACAAGTAATGCCCACCGCGACAACAATAACTGTGCCGATGATGATCTCCGTTTTGTGTTTGTCGATATATTTGCCGACATCGCTTATGACGTGGCCGGTTTTCTTAATGGTTTTCTTGGCGGCGTGTTTACACTTTCTGCCGGTTTTTTCTACTTTCTTGCCCCACTTTTTCCAAACGCCACAGGGCATGCATCTTGCTTCATTGCTTTGGAACATCATCCCGGTTTCGGCGAGCCACTCTTCCATGGGCTTAAGTTCAGTGTTGCTGTGGCGGAAAGGTTCCGCTGCGGCAAATTCCCACTCGTTTGGTTCCTCGTCGCTGAGGTGCAGCTGCTCGTAATGGCGCATGCGGGGCTCAAAGTGTGTAGTATTGGGAAAAGTAAGGTTGCGCTTTTCTATCGATAAAACTCTGACTTCGCGGCTATTCCAGAGGGCTTGCTGAGCCAAGGGGTAAGGCCTGTTGTAATACCAATCTGCATAGAGGCTGTCGCACTCGCCCAGATCATCGATTTCACCATCGAAACTCATAAAAATTCCCGCCGATTTGTAATTGTGGCGGGAGATTTTATGGCGATTTTAAAGTTTATAGCAAGCAGAACCAAATTTTATTTGCGGACATAGCGAAGCACTTGAAAACATTATAGGCTTAGCGCAAGCTGAGGTTGTACCTATCGAGTAAATATGGGCAATTCAGCGATTGATCCTCAGTATATTAATACCTTTGTGGTCCATTCCCAGCACAATGGCAATATGTACCTGCTGCTCCACAGATGCGGGACATATTTGCACGGGACATGGCAAATGGTGACGGGGCATGTTCACGAGGGAGAGAAAGCCTACGACGCTGCGATCAGAGAAGTTCGTGAAGAGACAGGGCTTACTCCCAATCGCCTCTATAACGCGGATGCGGTGGAGACATTTTATATGAAGAGAAACGACAAGATCCTGTTTGTACCCGTTTTTGTCGCCTTCATCGATCAGCCGGATGTTGAAATTTACCTATCGCCGCAAGAACACGACGATTATGAATGGGCGGCCTATGATGTGGCCCTGGACCGGCTCCTCTTTGCCGAGCAAAAGCGCGTACTTACCCATGTGCATAAGAACTTCATTTTAAATGACCCGAATCCCATTCACTTGATTCAATAAAAAGTTATTCTCATTTTTAATAAAACTAACAACCGCAATCGCTTTAATTTATGTTAATTGTGGCACTTTAGTTGTATTAATTTTATATAGATGCTCAGGACGAAGTCGTCATCACCAGTCCAATTAACGACAAATACGTCCTAACTTCTGCGAAATATTCAATGGACTCGCATCCTGGTAAGTCAATCATTTTTGTGGTTGACTCAAAAATTGAAAAATTAATCATAAAGTAACACGTGTAAATAATTCTGAGGATCGCATAAGTGACAGTTTCTAGGCAAAAACGAACGTATATTATTTTCGCAACCACTATTGGTGGTATCATCGAATGGTATGAGCTGTTTTTATATGTATACTGGTCTCCGATAATTTCTAAGCTGTTTTTTAGCAATGATTCGCATTCAGTTGCGACAATGAAAACTCTTTTTGTATTTTTTGTAGGGTTCCTATCACGGCCTATCGGAGGATTACTTTTTGGTCACATAGGGGATCGATTAGGCAGAAAACGCGCTTTTTTCATATCTATTGTTGCGATGACGATTCCAAGTTTTATTTTAGGTTTTTTTCCTTTCTCTGGCAAACTAGGCCTTTTTAATCCGCTGATTCTTTGTGTATTGAGGTTTATACAAGGACTGCCAGCAGGAGGAGAATTGCCTGGTGCGATGTGTTACCTGGCAGAATGTGCCCCTCAACAAAAAAGATCATTTACGTGTAGTTTTTCATTTTTTGGTCCGCAAATAGGTGTAATTATCAGTATTATCGAAAGCTATTTCTTAGAAACATTCCTCCCTCGAGCTAGTCTTGAAAGTTGGGGATGGCAGCTTTCCTTCAATATTGGAGGCTTACTGGGGCTACTAGGAGCTTTTCTTCGCAAGAGATTGGAAGAAACCCCAGCTTTCTTACACTTAGAAGAAAAAAGGAAGGTTCTACGCAAACCGATTATTGAAACGATTCTTAGGCACAAAAAAGATCTGGGATTTGGCTTTTTTGCCTCTTTTTTGGACGTAGTCGGTTTTTACATGTTCTCAATATTTTTAGGAATTTACTTTAATAACGTTCTCAAAATTAGTGAGACAAAAAATTTACTAATTACTCTGTGCTCAATGGTTCTTTCAACAATAACTCTTCCCTTCTTAGGAATGCTTGGAGATAGGTTTAAGATAAAGCGTCTGCTAATTATAAGCGCCTTAGGAATGATAATCTTTTCTTATCCTTTTTACCTTTCCGCCTCTCATTCTTCAATAATTTTTACGCTTGTTTTTCAATTGATCTTAATGCTTTTCTTAAATATGCAGTTTGCACTTCTCCCCCGCCTTATTGCAGAACTTTTTCCAACTTCAACACGTTACACAGGCATAGGTCTTAGTTTCAATCTTTGCGACAGCGTTATAGGTGGGATTATACCAATAGTGGCATTTTATCTAACAGACGCCATAGGGAATGTAGCTACTTTTGTTCTTCTTATCAATATAGCAGCTTGCATTTCTTTAATAACATTCACTTCTGTTAAAAACGCTCAACTAAGAAAGATAGATGCTGAATTCAACTAATTACAGTTTTAAGCGATGCTTTAATAATGAAATAACTAGGATAAATATCGCCCTCGACTTTTTCGGCAGCTAGATCAAATCCCTCTTCAAAAGCCTCGAGGATAAAATGATTAAAAAAGAATGGGCTTAAGTATTCGTTCATTGTATGCGAAGGCTCAAGAGCCGTGATCTGACCATCAAAAAATACGGATTTAACTATTTCTTTTTTAAAATAATCTTTGGGTTGCTTTTTCTTTTCGATAAATTGTCTGATAGGATGACATGCAAGAATAATCATTTTTCCTTTGCGTTTTAAGATTCTGACTATTTCCTCATATATGGGATCGATCAAAGAGGCTGTTTGCAGTGCCCATTTACTGATCACAAGATCAAAACTATTGTCAGCAAATGGAATTTCATCAAAGTGACCTACCTCTATAACACCATCAGGATTGTTCTGACGAGCTATTTTTACCATTTCTTTTGAACCGTCAATGCCATAGATAAGAGCTCCTTTAGCTTTGACCCTTGACAAATCATATCCACTGCCACAGCCAAGATCTAGAACTTTTTTCTTTTTTAAATTCATGTTAAAATAGCGAAAATAAGCTTCTACACTATCGCGATTATATTCCAGAAAACATTCTGAATATTTTTCTGCGACAGAGTTGTATTGCATAGTTGTTTTTGTGGCTTTTAACTTCATGACCGACTCCTAATAAATCAAAAGTTAACGAGTTTTAATTTTTTTCCCAAAATTGTTGGTATAGTTTAGCAACAAACTCCTTATATTTAAAGATCTTTATTTTTATACCGCTAAACTGTTAAATATCAATCCCGCACAATGCAAAAATAATGGAAAATTAAACTTTTAGAAATATAGTTCTGAAAATTACAGCAATCCATTTTTCAACAAATTTAATACAAATTACGAAAAATACCGATCGTTAATAAATGATTTTTAATAATTTGTGACGACGTAGTGGACTTTTCTAGGATTTTTGAACAACATCAAATATATCCTTTTCTAAGACGAGCAGCGTCAGCCGGGTGACGGAAACCAGCTTCTTCGCTGCATCGCAGATCTCGATCGACCACACTTGGGTAGTGCGGCCGAGGTGGTAGGGCTTGCCGGTTGCAAAAAGATCACCCGAGCGCACAGCTCGAATGTGATTGGTATTGATGTCGAGGCCAACGCAATACTGCTTTTCCACATCAATGCAATAATTGGCGCCGACGCTGCCGACGGTTTCGGCGAGGACGCAGGAAGCGCCGCCGTGCATGATACCTTGCGGCTGCAGGTGATGCGAGGTAACGGGCATACGCGCCACGAGGTAGTCTTCCCCTACTTCTGTGAAGACAATGCCTAAAAGTGGAGATAGGGTGTCAGCATTGCGCTTATTAAACAGCTCGGGTGTAACGTCGATCGTCCAAATTGCAGATAAATTCATGAAAATTCGCCTTTTTTCTTTTCATACTCGGTGCTTAATTGAGCATGCTTCTGGTAGAGGGAGTCAATCTCTTTTTGGCGCTCGGCGCTTTTTTTTAAGAGCATTTGCAATGAAGGCGTATTGCTTGCTTCTGAGGCGGCGATGAGCTGCTGCTGCTCTTCCTCTTGCACTTTTTCGAGGGCAAAAATGGCGGCTTCCACGCGTTGCATTTCCTGTTCCAAGGGTTTTAGGGCTTTGGATCTGGCGGCAACACTCTCTGCGCGTTTGCGCTTATCGTCCGCGTAATCCCCAGAGGGCTTGGACTTGACCGATGGGCTTTCTTCTTCCCACCCCCTCTTCTCTAGAAACTCTTCGTAGTCGCCGAGAAAGAATTCCTGGCTTTGGGCGTGGCAGAGGATCATTTTGCTCAGCTGCAGCCTCTTTAAGATCAGTTCGCTGTGCGTGACGATGAGCACCGCGCCTTCAAAGTCTTCTAGGGCATCGATGAGGGCTTCGATCGACTCGATGTCGAGGTGGTGAGTAGGCTCATCGAGCATGAGGAGATTGCAGGGATGGGCCAAGATCTTGCCGAGAAGCACGCGGCTCTTTTCGCCGCCGGAGAGCACGCCGATCCGCTTTTTTGCGCTATCGCCGGAAAACATCATCTGCCCGCAGATGCGCTTGACTGCGGAAAAGGAGAGCAGGGTATTGGCGTCGGCAATTTCCTCTTCAATGGTCCTATTGCTGTGCAAGCGTTGAATGTGGGTCTGACCAAAGTAACCGATGGCCGTTTGTTCGGAAGCGACGATATCGCCGCTGTGCGCCGTCAATTCTCGCGTTAAGAGGCGCAAGAGTGTCGACTTGCCGTAGCCGTTTTTTCCGATGATGGCAATGCGATCGCGCGGCTCGATGACGAGCGAGACATCGCGGATCAAGGGCTTGGTTTTCTCATAGCCAAAGGAAAGGTTCTTAGCTTCAAGCATCTTTTTTCCTGAAAAGGGATGCTGATGGAAGTGAAAATTTAGCTGATAGAGGTCTTTGAGCGCTTCGAGAACGGGAATGCGGTGGAGCATCTTGAGCTTGGATTGCGCCTGAGATGCCTTCGAGGCTTTTGCGCCAAAGCGCTCAATGTAGCTTTGCAAATGCTCGCGCTTTTTCCCCTCTTTGACGCGCGTGCGTTCGTGCACCTCTTCTTCGAGAACAATTTGCTGGAAGAAGCTTTCTGTGTTCCCTTTGACTTTGCGTACTTTGTTGCGATGAATGCCTAGCGTGTGAGTAGCGATGTTGTCTAAGAATTCGCGATCGTGGGAGATGACGACTAGTTCTTTTTTCCATTGCTGCAAAAAGGGCGTGAGAAACCGTATGGAGAGGATGTCCAAATAGTTGGTCGGTTCGTCAAGTAAAAGGCAGTCGGGCTCTGAGAGAAGCACTTTGGCAAGATGCAAGCGCAGATGGTATCCGCCCGAGAGCTGATCGGGCGCTTTGTCAAAATCCTCTTCCTTAAAGCCAAGGCCCGCGAGGATCTTTTCCGCTCGATAGACTTGATCTCTTTCCTCTTCGGGAAGGCCTAATGCGGCCTCTTCGATGACAGAAGGGCGCGAAAAGCGAATGTGCTGATCGAGATAGCCGATGCGGTATCCCTTGGAAAAGGTGACGCTGCCGCTATCGGGCTTTTCTTGGCCGATAAGCAAGCGGAAAAGAGTGGTCTTGCCCGAGCCATTGCGACCAACGAGAGAACACCTCTCTTTAGGGTGGATGGCAAAGGAGGCGTCTTCAAAAACGATATCGCCGCTAAAGGAGATGGAGAGATTTTCTACTTGGATCATATCAATAGTCAAATTCAGGGTCGTTTTCTCCACAGAAGCGTTTATTTCTGTGGAGTGCATCTAAGAGTTTCATCTCAGCGGCGGATAGGGAAAAATCAAAAATCTCTAGATTTTCCATTAAATGTGTTTTTGAAGAGGATTTGGGAATCACGGTGCATTTTTTTTGGATGCACCAACGCAAGATTATCTGCGCCGCACTCTTGCCGTGCTTTTCTGCTATGCGTTTAAAAAGCTGCTCTTTGAGCAGTTTTTTCTTTCCCAAAGGCCGGTAGGCAACGCATTCTATCCGATGAGAGTGGCAGTACTTTAGCAGCTCTTTTTGATAGAGGTAGGGATGGAATTCCACTTGATTGGCGTAAGGAATGTACTTTTTTTTGCGCAAATCCTCTAAATGGCGTATCCCGAAATTGCTCACGCCGGCGCGCAAGATTTTTCCCTTGCGCACGAGGCCTTGCATTGCTTGAAAAACTTTTGCCATGTCTAAGACATGATTGGGCCAATGAATGAGATAGAGATCGAGGTATTCACACCCTAAGGTCTTGAGGGCATTATCGCATGTCTTTTCAACCGAGGCGCGCACGTTTGAAAAATCCACCATATTCAAAGTAAATTTAGAGGTAAGGAAAAGAGCGCCGCGGTCAAAACGCGCAATCGCCTTGCCAATGGCGCGGTGATTGTCGTAAACGTGCGCCGTATCGATATGGCGATAGCCCAAATCAAGGGCGAGGGAAACCACATCCGTGCATTCCTTCCCTTTTAGTTCCCAGGTGCCCATGCCCAGCTGCGGCATTTCCAATGTCTTCATGCTAAAGAGTGTACCCAAAAGCGTTGCGATTGACAATATCCTTTCAAAAGCCCATAGAAAGAATAAGAGGCGTTCTCTGAGGTAGAAATATGTTTAGCAAACGCATCAATATCTTTACTTTTGCCGGCATCAAAATCGGAATTGACTTTACATGGATTTTCATCGCCATTTTGCTCTCCTGGACGCTCGCGGCGGGCTATTTCCCCTTTCGCTATCCTAATCTTCCAGATGGGATGTATTGGCTGATGGGCATTCTGGGGATGCTCGGATTGTTCATGTGCATCATCTTACACGAGCTGGGTCACGCGCTTGTAGCAAAGCACTTCAAATTGCCCATCGAACACATCACTCTATTTGTCTTTGGAGGCGTGGCGGAAATCAAAAAAGAGCCCTCGCGCCCTAAAGTAGAATTTTTTATGGCAATCGCAGGCCCTCTTGTCAGCTTAGCGCTCGTCGGTTGCTTGTATGGAATTACACTTCTGGCGGAGAGTTGGCAGTGGCCCGTCTTATTTACAGGGGTCACGCGCTATCTGGCGACGATCAATCTGGTCATCGTCATTTTCAATTTGATTCCGGCGTTTCCACTGGATGGGGGAAGAGTTTTCCGCTCAATCTTGTGGTGGTGGAAAAAAGATTTTAGCTGGGCGACGCGCATCGCTACGCGCTGCGGGATGCTCTTTGGCTTTTTGCTGATCTTCCTGGGAATTTTCTTTTTACTTACGGGAAATATTATCGCCGGCATCTGGAGTATCATTTTAGGGTGGTTTTTACAGCGCGCCGCCCTTTCTTCGCGCAATCAGCTGTATGTGGGAAAAGAGCTGGGCCGCGATAAAGTTGCAAAATACATGACCAAAAATCCCATTGCCGTGCCTCCGGACATCAGCATCGCTAATTTTATTGAAGAATACGTCTACACATCGCACCATCACCTCTATCCTGTTGCCGAAAAGGAAAAACTCTTAGGCTACATTAGCTTAAAAGAAGTCAAATCCCTCCCCAAAGAAAAATGGGAGACCACGCCCGTGGAAGACATCATGGTTTCTAAAGGGCAGTTTAAGACTGTTACGCCGCAAAGCAGCGCTCTCGAGGCTCTCGCTCTCATGCAGGAAATGGACACGCCCATCCTCTTAGTCGTGGAAGGCCCTAAGCTCGTCGGCATCTTAACCGCACCCAATCTCTTTAAGCTCGTCCGCCTAAAATGGGAACTGGAACAAAAAGATTAAAAGGCAGGGGCCTTCTTTCTCTTGAACCAAGAGGCGCTGAAGCAAAAAAGAGGCGTCAGCAGCAAACTGAAAAAAGCTTTATACGCATAGGAAAATGCCATGACGGGAAAGACTTGCGTCAGGCTCCAACCCAATCCCCAATATAAGAAGATCAAATCAATGACAAGCGTGTCGATGAGCTGGGAAAACCAGGTAGACCCGTTGCTGCGCAGCCAGAGAAAGCGGGTCTTTTTTTTGAGCAAAGCGTAGAGAGAGATGTCCACATTCTGCGCGATGATATAGGAAATTAAAGAGGAAAAAATCCGCAGGCTGCTCAACCCCATAATCGCTTGAAAAGCGCTTTGCTGCTGCGCATCTGCTGTGGGTAGCAGCAAAGCGATGTAAATGAGGATAAAGCTAAGCAGGCTCATGCCGAAGGCGATGTAGACCATCAGTTTGGCTCGCCTCGGACCATAAATTTCTGTGACCAGATCGCTGAGCAAAAAGCTCAAGGGATAGATGATCAAGCCCGCTGGGATGCTCAAAGATAGCCAAGGCAAATCGACCATTTTCGCGGAAAAGATATTCGATAGAATCAGGATCACGCAAAAGCTAGAGCACAGGATCTGATAGGTTAAAAATCGTTTTTTCATAGCGGTGGCGGGGGTGGAAGAGGTCTTGCCCTGCGGTTTTTCAAGGCGTAAATATCGGGCAGCACCGCCGCGCAGACGATGATGATGCCGCCAATGAGAACAGACAGCGTCATGTGATCGGCAAAGAGAGCTACGCCTAGAAGCGCGCTCATGGGAATCTCCAAAATCCCGATCAATCCGCCAATGCTGGCGTCGACGTGTTTAAAGCCTTCGATGATAAGCCAAAATCCTCCTATCCCCGATATGGCGTATCCGAGCATCGCCAGCCATTCTACATTCCAGGCAGGCGGCACTTGGCGCTCGCCGCACAGTAGGGAGACTGGCAGATGCGTGGCCAGAATGAGAATCCAAGAATAAAAAGTAACTTGTAGGGAAGAATAGTGGCGCGTCAGCTTTTTGCTAAACACGACCTCTCCCCCGCTGGCAATTCCGTTCAAGGCTGCAAGCAGCATCGCCCCGAGCGAAAAGAGAGCCAGAGAAAGCCCGCACGTTAGCAGCATTCCAATGAGAGAAAGAGCCAGCGATGCTCCTTTTATAAAAGTCATCTTTTCAGAAAAGAAGAGCCATCCAATGACATAGGAAGTAATTAAAAAGGTCGCATAAAAGAGAAAAGTAGCTGTTCCCAAAGTGAGGTGATTGAATGCAAAGTACAAGGGCGCTTGCGTAAAAACGGTAAAGAGCATGGTGAGGGCAAACCAGCCTCTATCGCTTTTTTTGATCGGCTTGAAATGCTTGCCGATGAGAGCAAAGGGAAATAAAATCGCAAGCACGAGTGCGCTGCGCACCCATCCCTGGTAAAAGACGCCAAATTCCTTTCCGAGCATGCGCGACCAGACGCCATACGAGGCAAAACATACCGCCGCGGCCAAGATCATCGCATAGCCTTTGCTTTTCATAAAGGTCCAACCAAAGTGCCTGCATAAGGAAATAGAGCGGGGCTTCCTCCCGTATGCCAAAACAAAATTGTATCGCTGGAAGTAAAATAGCCTTTTTCCATCATGTACAAAAGCCCTCCAAATGCCCGCCCGGAATAGATAGGATCGAGTAAAATGCCCTCCTCCTTTGCTAAAAGGTGAACGGCGTTTTTCTCCAACTCCCCTACCACCCCATATCCCGTGGCATAATCGTAATTCACCAAAAAATCTTCAGAGCCAAATGTCTCTCGCATTCCTAACTTAAGGGCGGTCGCAGTGGCCAGATCCGCCAGCTCCTTTTGAAATTCTTCGCTATCTGCAACTGTGTGCATGATGCTAATTCCCATAATCTTTCCCGCAAAGCGCATCCAGCGCGCGCCGATTTGCAATCCAATATGCGTCGCACCCGAGCAGGAGGCAAAAATAATATGCGTAATCGGATGCTCTTTTTCTTTTTGCTGCTGCATTAGCTCCCGCATCGCATTCACATAGCCCATCGCCCCAAAAACATTATGTCCGCCGTAAGGAATGACATACGGTTTATGCCCTGCGGCATGTACGCGCTGCCCGAGTTCCTTCAAAGAGGCAGGCGCGCCCGGATCCTCTTTAAAATGCACATGGGCGCCGAGCAGCTTGTTCAGCAGCACATTTCCTTCCCACAGGCTCGGACTTGCACCATGCAGCAGCAGCTCGCAGCGCAAACCCATCTGCGCTGCCGCCGCAGCCGTCTGCCGGCAGTGATTCGACTGCACGGCGCCACCTGTTACAAGCGTATCGATGTCCTGCTGCAGCGCATCGCCTAGCAGGTATTCCAATTTGCGCGTTTTATTGCCACCCAGCGCAAGACCTGTCTGATCATCGCGTTTGATCCAAAGGCGAAGACCCTTGCATTTTTTTGTCAGGCGGTTGAGCTCTTGAATCGGAGTGGGTAAAAAAGCGAGCGGGACGCGCGGCTGTTGGTCTAATAGCATACATTTTCTCCTGAGAATATGATAGAGATGTTATGCTAAAAGCGAATAAATATGTGCAACACAACACTATGCAGCCCACAAGATGCTAAAAAAAGAATACGACGATCAAGTGTTTCAAAAATATTCTGAAAAAGACCTTACCCATGCGCATTTTTCCTGCTGCCGCTTTGAGAAGTGCGACTTCACGCAAAGCCAATTCACAAGTTCTAGATTTTTAGAATGCACTTTCAACCAGTGCAATTTGAGTCTGATTGCCTGCAAGGGCTGCCGCTTTCAAGATGTGGTATTTGATCACTGCAAACTCGTGGGGGTGAATTTCAGCGCTTGCGATCCTCAGTTTTTAAAGATGAAATTTACTCAATGCCTTATAGACACATGCAACTTCTCTGACCTAAACCTCAAAGGCACCCCTTTTTTGGAGTGCACCCTTCGCGACGCGCATTTCACCCAGTCCAACTTATCCGAGGCTAAATTCACCGGCTCCGATCTACGGGGCAGTATTTTCCATAAGACAGACTTCACCAAGGCCGATTTTGTGGGGGCTATCCATTACAGTATCAACCCTTTAACCAACACCCTCAAAATGGCCAAGTTTTCCAAGCCCGAAGCCTTAGCGCTTCTCGATCATTTGGGAATTGTCCTTGAATAAAGAAAGATTTGTTCTAGAATTTCCGTGGGTGATATAAAATATTTCACATTAAATAAAATTTTTCTCGGGGTAGTTTGTGAAAAAATTTTCGTTTTTCTTTCTATGCGCTCTTTCTCCTGTTTTTCTACATGCTGATGACGAATTTGAAGAGGACTTTGAAGATTGTGTAGATTCTCTCGCTTTTGAGGAATACGATGAGGTGGACGAAGAGGATTCTAGGGAGGAGGATCTGGCATTTCGAATAAAAGAAAGCGCTTTGCAAGCTGCAAATGACGCTATGCAAGATCACAACATGCCATTAAGTAAAGAAGAAATCATTTATCGCGATTGCTGGCCTCCTCAAGATCGACACTGGATTATAGAAGGCGAGTTCCTATGGTGGAAAGTGGGAAACAAATACATGGATTACGCCATTTATCAAGATTCCATTCCTCCTTATAATCAATGGTTTTCGAACTCCTTAGGAGATGCCGTTTCTGATTTTTTAGGGGAATTTAAAAAAGTTGATCTGGATTATAGTCCAGGATTTCGACTTAATTTGGGATATGTATTCCCATCAACACCCTGGATTGTAAACGGACAGTATACAGCATATCATGCTTCGGATAGCAGTAAAATTGACAAACTCGATCTCGGTTATGCCATTCTATCTGTTCAACCTCAACTCTATGCCACTCGTGAGAGATACGCCTCTTTTTCAACGGGATTTGCTGAATCGCATATTTCGTTTGATTATAACGTCGCTAATATTACGTTTCAAAGAAGCATTGAATTGGGTAAAAAATTTACAATTACCCCTTTTTTTGGACCTCAAGGAGCTTGGATCCAGCAAAAACAAAAATTTCATTTTATTTCGCCAACGCCTCCTTATACGACATTGGCCCTCGATACGCTTGAAAATGAACGGTGGGCATTATCCGCAGGGGGTATTTTAACCGGGATTAAATTGGATTGCTGTCTTGCCTATGGTTTTTCTCTATACTCCTCGACTCAGGTAGGAGGCGTCTATGGAAATTATAAAAGGAAAGTCCTGGCAAGAACTCTTCCCCCTTTGGGCCCCGAGCAGTTTTCTAACCTAAAAGACACACTCAAATTTTCCACGTTTAATTTTGCCGTACAAACCGGCGCTAGCTGGAATCGCAACTTTAATGGCTATGCATTGAGAGTATTTGCAGGCTGGGAATTTAATCTCTGGACGGATCTGCATTCTACATTCCGATCTATTCCTAGCGGCAATGGGGCTCCTCGCTCTGCCCACGTACCCGTGATAGACAATAGCGATGTTTTCCTGCAGGGATTGACATTAGGAGCCGAATTGCGTATTTAAGCCCTTAATTTTCAATGCCATAGACATTAAGTGCTTCTGGACCATTTGAATATCCTTTTAAAATAATAATAAAAATTTTTTTATTACAAAAAATCTTTAAAGTTGGCTTTTAATCATTTTTTTAATATAATTCCTAGCATAACCAGGGATAATCGTGTCAGCAATTAATTTAACAAAAAATAATACTAATTATATTGAAACCGCCACTTTAACTAAGCGCATGGATGGAGCGCGATACACCCTGATCCGATCTATTAACGTTTTGACACCAGTATCTATAGATCTCATTAATGAATATATTGGAGCCGACAAAGAACCGGAGGATATTTGCGATCAGGCAATACGCAATTGTATGCTACCCAAACTTATCCATTCCACACCCATTTACATTGTAGAAGCACGCGATAGCGGACTGAGTCGAGAGGCGATCCGTTTTGCTGTAACGCAAATAGGAAAGAAAGAATTGAATACTGAAACTATCGCCAATCTCTATCTCACAAAAGAGTACTACGAAAAAAGCCCCGCCCCGCCCTATCCATATAATTCTTTTCATCTAGAAAATGCTCTATTGGTAAAATCCGGGGAGAACATCATCGGATTTCTGATCGCCAAAATTAAAAAACAACATGACAATAAAGACATTTCAAATTATTACGTAATTTACCTTGCCGTCGACTCTTCTTTCAAACACAGCGGCTTTGGGACACAACTCCTGTTAACAGCGATGGGCAAAGCGCATGCCTTAAAAATGCCCTTAGGGCTAACTTATTATTCTGGAAATGGAGTGCAAGAAAAGACAAGAACTGCATTTTATGAGGGTTTTACGCCTAAGTTTGGCATCCCCATGCATAACGAAGAGGATTGTGGTATGTGTTATCCTATCTGGTATTTAGAAGGGGTAAACGAACTCAGAAAGTATTAACCCAACTTGCCCCCTATCCTCCCTTATCCGCGAGCTGCGACTAAGGGGTACGATAGCGATGCAATCATCGAGCAAGCTGAAAGCCAGGGAATGCAAGTGGTGATTCCTCCACGAAAGAACCGCAAAACCAAACGAGCATACGATAAAGATCTCTATAAGTTGAGACATTTGGTGGAAAATGCATTTTTACATTTGAAGCGCTGGAGAGGAATAGCGACACGTTATGCAAAGAATGCAGCCTCATTCTTGGCTGCAGTCCACATCAGGTGTATTGCTATATGGGCGGAGATCTTGTGACGACACT
>DASXPV010000040.1:0-7333 GCA_036493355.1 Rhabdochlamydiaceae bacterium | reverse complement strand
GAAAATCTCCCGCGTCGGCTTTGCAGAAAATTTTTCGTCTTCGCTCGCGCCTTGTACTCGTACAATGGTCGCTCGCTCCAGACAAAAAATTTTCGCAGCCTCCTTGCATATTTTTCTCAATCTTGTTTTAAATCACTATATTATGCATCGGTGGTTTCTTTTTTTCACATTTTTAATCACAGGTTACGCCATGGGAGATACAGTTGAATACGTACAGCTAAATAACGGCTATAAAGTCTGGACAAAACGGGTGGGACATGGACCTATAAAAGTCCTGCTATTGCATGGGGGACCTGGTTGTTCTGCAGGGTATCTGGAGGAGCCATTTCAAGCCCACTGCGTGCAAGACGAATTCGAGCTCATCTTTTACGATCAATTGGGCTCCCGTCATTCCGACCAACCTCATGACCTTTCCCTGTGGACTATAGAGCGTTTTAGAGAAGAGGTCGAGGAAGTGAGAAAGGGTTTGCAATTAGAAGATTTTTATCTTTATGGACAATCTTGGGGCGGAATGCTGGCAATCGAATACGCCTTGAAATATCAGCATCATCTCAAAGGACTCATTCTTTCCAATACCCCCGGGAGCATAACTTCTTACGAATATTATGTAGATCAATTGCGCTCACAACTTCCGCAATCCATACAAGAGCAAATGCAAGCATTCGAAGACAAGGGCGCTTATCTGGAACCAGACTATCAAGATTTTATTTTTCGCGAGCTTTACACCAAGCACCTCTGCCGATGCCAGCCTTGGCCGGAAATCGTTCACCTAACTTTTCAAAATCTCAACTCTGAAATCTACCAAGAGATGCAAGGACCTTCAGAATTCACAGTTACGGGAAATTTTAAAAACTGGAATCGCTGGGAGGATTTTTCTACAATCCATGTGTCTACATTAGTGATTTCCGGACGCTACGACACGATAAATCCCGAAGACACAGTAAAAATAGCTAGTCTCATTCCTCAAGCAAGAGCTGTGATCTGCGAACAGGGAAGCCATCTCAGCCTTTACGATGATCCCGCTTCCTATTTCGAAGCTATTCGCCCTTTCTTGAATTTAAGAACAACAAGCCAAAGCTGCGCAAAAGCCGACAATCACAAGTAGGGAAAAGCGGAACATGGTGCGGGCCCAGCTTTTGTGATTGCGCGCAAAAAACCCGCACAGGCAAATGCCAAGCCACGTTATGGCTAAAAGAGACATAGTGCATAGATATCCCCAGCCCACGCGATGAAACAAGGGCAACGTACAAGAGAGGACTAAAAACGCTGCGACGTATAAGAACATGTGCACTCTGGCCTTTTCGATGCCCTTTTGAATGGGTAAAACGGGGATGCGGGCCGCCGTGTAATCTTCTAGGCGATAGATGGCAATCGCGTAGAAGTGGGGCATCTGCCACAAGACGAGAAGCAAAAATAAGAGCGCGGCCGCCGCGTCCAAGCGGTTGCTCACGGCGCAGTATCCCACAACAGGCGGTACGGCCCCTGCAAGGCTGCCCACAAGCGTTGCATGCATCGAATGGTACTTGAAATAGCTGTACAAGAGAACATAGACCAAAAAGCCAAATAGAGCAACGCACATTGTCAGGAGATTGCAAAACACCGCTAAAAGAAAGGTCCCTGCAAGCCCTAAGCAAAGCGCAAAGAGCAAGGCGCGTTTGGGAGAGATTAATTGCCTTGCCAGAGCGCGATTTTTGGTTCTTGTCATTAGGGCATCCATCTCTCTGTCGATGTAGTTGTTGCACACGCAGGCAGATGCAATGATACACAGAAGCCCTAGAAGCATCGCGAGAAAAAGCCATCCGCGCAAACTTCCCCGCGTTGCGAGCATAAATCCTCCAAAAGCGGAAAGGGCGTTTCCCATCAGAATACCCGGTTTGGTGAGGGAAAAATAGATTCTCAAAGTCAGGGACATCCGTGCATTTCCATAGGCATAAGGTTGTAATTTAAGTTATTCATAATCCACAAGGAGCCGCCCACGATAATGATCACCACGAGCACGGTGAATAAAAATGTAATAGAGTTCCAATGCGGCTTGGACTCCACTCCCAAATGGAGAAAAAAAACGAGTTGGATGAGCGCTTGTACCAGTCCCAGGACGAATAGAGTCAAAGTCAGCGACAGTCCCTCCAAGTGATGCTTGGTGACGAAGCGGTACATGGCAGCCGCCAGTAACAAAGAGAGCACAAAGGCGATAAAAGGAGGCTTAAAACTACTATTCCAACCATGATGACGATCCAGCATGCTACTCTCTAGCCCCCATGCAATAAATGATTGTAAATACAAATACCCACATGACATTGAGAAATTGCCAAAACATGCGCAAGCAGGTCAGACGCCGAATGCTAACAGAGTTTACTCCTTCGCGCATCACGGGGATCAACAGCACGATGGTCCAAGCCAGCGCAAATACCACGTGAAAGGCCAAAGTCCCCACAAGTGTAAAAAAAGCCGAAAGAAACGCGCTTCTCTGCCAGTCATTCCCTGCCGATATAAGGTGGGAGAACGCAGAGACTTCCATGCTTAGAAAGACGAGACCCAGCAAGAAGGTGATCGCAAAAAAAGCGATCGTCCGCCCTTTGTCTTTGCGATGGGCGTAGACGCCAGCAATGCCGCTGGTGAAGCTACAGGTGAGAAAAATAAGCGTCTCTATCATCACGTAGGGAAGATCAAACAACTCATGTGCCGAAGGCCCGCCAAAAGTGCCCTTGTGCAGCACGGCATAAGTGGCAAAAAAGGATCCAAATAGGACAAAATCGGTGAGCAAGTAGAGCCAGAAGCCAAAGATCGTCTTAGAGTAGACGTCGTGATGCGCATCGGGGTAATGTTCATGAGTCTCTGCGTGCGTGTCCATTTACGCCTCCCCTCTTTGAGACTCAATTGCTGCCACTTCAGAGGCGCGCACGTAAAAGTCAGTCTCCTTCTCGTAAAGGCGGATGATGACGCAGGCGATAATTCCCACAGCACTTAAGAGTGCCAGCCAAAACATATACCAGATGAGGGCAAATCCAAAGACAAAGCTCAAAGCCCCGATGTACATTCCCATCGCGGTGTTCTTGGGCATGTGGATATCGTGATAAGGGTGGTGGTGCAAACACATCTCTTCGCCGGTATGTTTTTTAATCCAAAACGCATCGCGCGAGTGCACTTCAGGGGTATGGGCAAAATTGTAAAAAGGCGGAGGCGAGCTTGTCGCCCACTCTAAAGTCCTTCCATTCCACGGATCGCCTGTCGTATCTCTATTTTGCTTGCGCTCTTTGAAGCTCACGAGCAGCTGCAAAAATTGAAACCCCACGCCGCATACGATGATTAGAGCCCCAATGCCGGCGATGATAAAAAGCGGTTGCCATTCTGGCACATCGTAGTGGTCTAAACGGCGCGTCGCCCCCATAAGTCCGAGAATGTAGAGCGGAGTAAAGGCCACGAGAAACCCGATCAACCAGCACCAAAAGGCACATTTTCCCAGCTTTTCATTGAGCGTAAATCCTGCAAATTTAGGAAACCAATAGGTATACCCTGCAAAAAACCCGAAGAGCACTCCTCCCAAAATGACAAAGTGAAAGTGCGCGATTAAAAACAAGCTATTGTGCACCTGAAAATCCGCTGCGGGAATCGACATAAGCACACCTGCCATCCCGCCGATGGTGAATGTCGCCACAAATCCCAAAAACCAATAGATCGGCGTTTTAAATTGCACGCGTCCGCGGAACATCGTAAAGAGCCAGTTGAATATTTTGACTCCAGTGGGCAGGGCGATGATCATCGTCATAATCCCGAAGAAGGCGTTTACGTTGGCCCCCGCCCCCATCGTAAAAAAATGATGGAGCCATACGATAAAGGCAAGAACAGTGATTGCTACAAGCGCCCATACCATGGAGGTATAGCCAAAGAGGCGCTTGTGGGAAAAGACGGGGACCACTTCTGAAAAAATACCAAACGCGGGTAGAACGAGAATGTATACCTCGGGATGCCCCCAGGCCCAAAATAGATTGATATACATCATGGGATTGCCGCAATAATCCGGAGAAAAGATACGCGTGTCCATAATGCGGTCTGTCGTGAGCATCGCAGCGGTTGCTGTCAATATGGGAAAGGCAAATACCACGAGCACCATCGTGACCAAAGCCGCCCAGACAAAGATAGGCATTTTCATCAGCGTCATCCCGGGACAGCGCATTTTTAAAATGGTGACTAGAAAATTAATCCCCGATAACAAGGTTCCCACCCCCGAGACCTGCACGCTCCAGAGCCAATAGTCTACCCCCACTCCCGGATTGTACTTAATCCCGGCAAGAGGAGGATACGCAGACCATCCCGTCCCCGCATAGACCCCCACCACCAAAGAGACCAGGACAAACATCGCCCCTGAGGCAAAGAGCCAAAAGCTTAAAGAATTTAAAAAGGGAAACGCCACATCGCGCGCGCCGATTTGCAAAGGCACGATCAAATTGATCACGCCAAACATAAATCCCATACCGACGAAAAAGATCATCGTAACGCCGTGCGCAGTGAAGATCTGCTGAAAGTGCTCAGAAGTGAGATATCCCATCGAATCCCCTACCGCCCAAGCCTGCTGGGCTCGCAGCATGACGGCATCTACAAGCCCTTTTAAAAGCATCACAGCAGAAAGGATAATGTACATCACACCGATCTTCTTATGGTCTACGCTTGTGAGCCACTCGGTCCACAGCCATTTCCAACGTCGCAAGCGAGTCAAAAGAACAATGAAAAAGATAGCGCCGATAACCATAGAGGCACCAGCTACGTACTCGATCCAATCGTGTACAAAGGCGTCGGGGTTTAGTCTTCCAAATAGCGACATAGCATTTTCCTAATTAATACCAATTATGAAAAATAATTGCACATTTGCGATCGTCAAAATTTGACAGCCTTCACGCAACTGAAACGCACAGTTATTTTTCATAATTGGTATACCGCATTTCCTTTTGCGGCGGCATGTATTTCATCATGACGTATTCAAATAAATCCCTATTGGGCAACGCGTAAATAGCAATAGGGTTGTTCTCAGTGGGCTCTACTAATTGATCGTAAATCTGCTCGGTGAGCTGTTGAGGGGATTCCTGAGCCGATTGCATCCATTTGTTAAAATCTTCTTCCGAACTGGCTTGCGCCACAAATGTCATCCCTGCAAAACCCTTGCCGCTGATATTGGCTGAGACTCCTCGAAAACTGCCTATCTCGTTTGCGATGAGATTCAGCTGCGAGCGCATTGCCGGCATGGCGTAAATTTGTCCTCCCAGATCGGGAATCCAAAACGAATTCATAGGAGCATCTGAGGTAATTTCAAAATGAATTGGCGTCTTTTCGGGAAACTGAATAAAGTTGATCGTAGCAATCCCCTGCTCGGGATACAGAAAAAGCCATTTCCACTGCAGGGCCACTACCTGTATCGACAGAGGTTTTACATCGGACTCAATACTGCGCGAGGGATTAAGCTCATGGCTGGACTTCCAACAGATCGCTGCGAGTACCGCAATGATAATCAGTGGGACTCCCCACCAGCAGTATTCCGCAATATAGTTGTGCTCCCAGTCCGGAGCATGGGCAGCCTTCGTATTTCCCTCGCGGTACCTCCAAGCAAAAAAGAACGCCATGACAAATACGGGGATCACGACGATGAGCATTATAAGAGAAGACGTAATGATCAAATCAGCCTCTTTGACGCCGATGGCCCCTTTGGGATCGAGTACGGCAATGTGATGCGTGCTCATGTAATAGGCGATTAATGCAATCGAGCCCAAAAAGAGCAAAAACAGTAAAATGACCTTGAAAATTGTCTTCATCACTCTTTCTCTACACGAACGAAAGGCAATTGTCCAATACTATTTAGCTTTTTTATCGGAAAGAAGATAGCGGATGAAATAACCCACAGGAGTCAACAGCGCGATGATAATCCAGGTATACCAAGACTCCCACTTGCGGAAATAGGCGTACATTCCCTTGGACACTTGGGCGTAGATCCAGAAAAAGTCCTTTTGCAAGAAGCTGCGGCTGTTGTAATCCACGCAGCGCACCTTGGGAAAGTAGAGTATCTTATACCCTAACCGCTTAGCCTCGCGGCAGAGATCGAAGTCCTCGAAAGTTAAAAAATAGCGCGGATCAAACGCAAAGCCCAATTGTTCAAGAAACGTGCGCCGCACGATCAAAAACGCTCCTAGCGCTGCTTCCACTTCTTTTTCCTCCGAGCAGTCTTCAAACGTCTTAGAGCGCTTAATGCAAAAAATGGGAGAGAGCAACCACAGGATATTTGTGCCTATCGTGGGCAAAGGACAAGGACATCTGTGGATCAGAAACTGCCCTAAAGGATCCACCAGCCTGCATGTCCCTATCCCCGCCTCCGGACGCGCATCCATCCACTCCACCAACTTGTCCAAACTGCCATCCTCGACCTTCATATCGGGATTGAGAAAGAGAATGTAGCGCCCCCTTGTTAACGCAAACGCGCGATTATTTGCTGCGCTAAAACCTAAATTCGTGGCGCTCTTCAAAAAAGTGACATAAGGCAAAAAATTGCGCTCTATTCTCTCCACAGTGCCATCAGTCGAGCCATTATCGACGACAATATGCTCAGTGGAGATCTTCATCGCTCCGGTGATGACCGAAGTGATGAGGTCTTCGATGAAGTCCGCCGATTGGTGCGTGACAGTGATAACGCTTAAATCAATCATAATAAGCCACTTACAAAAAGACTCCCTATTTTTCCCTTTACAACTTTCATACTATCGTCAAGAATAATTCTCTATGTTATAATCACACATGGGGGTGTACTGGTTTCGACTTGGAAACAAAGCATCCGTGGCATGCGGAGGACGTCGGTTGGCCTCCTAAATCATCCGATAAACCAATAAATGACAAAGTTGTATCTTTGTTCGGTGAAGAGCAATCTCCACTGGCAGTCGCTGCTTAAAACTTAACCGTTTTAAATAGCCCGATGCTCTAGTGCCTAACCAGGAGCGCTAGAGTTATCGTCATTAACCCTGGTATGAACTTTCTCTTTCAGCTTCTTTAGGGAGATGTTTCGAGATCAATAGAAGCACATCGATTCCCAGTGTTGCACCTTTCATCAGGATCGATTGTGTGTTAAAGGTGATAAGCATGTAGTCATTGATGGGGAGTTTGCTAAGGACGAGAGTTCGATTCTCTCCACCTCCAATTGGTTGGACAATCCTTACAGTCCAACATCGTTAAGAACGGTTCTTGCACTGACACTGAGAGGTTTACGCCTCTCAGCTGCAAGTTCTGAAAGACTAAATTCAAAAGTTGTCGTTTTTCACCTACTTCAGAACTTTCGAAGATTTCTCTAGCACGTGCCGCT
>DASXPV010000039.1:0-14963 GCA_036493355.1 Rhabdochlamydiaceae bacterium | reverse complement strand
CTCTTTCCAATAACCAAGCCATCTGTGAGATGCTGAGCGAGATGCCCATTGTGTCCCGATGGGAACATCACACCATCTTGAGCCTGTCGTTAAAATCCACAAGATCGTGTTTACAACGATTCTCCATGGTGTATGAGGTTTCCCCTTTTCCCTTTTTACAGGCTCTGGAAAAAATCCTTCGATCAATCTCCATTGGTTATCTGTTAACCCATTAAATCTAGTCATCTTTATCTCCTAAATCCGAGACAAAGAAGAATAACAAACTAAAATTTTTCCTGCATTATCGGGATAGGTTCATCAATACAGCAGCTCATTTACAGCAAGTGAATAAGATTTATAAGACAAAGACGATCATTACTGAAGATACTTATAAAATGATAGGCGAACACTTTCTCGTGCGTCCGCTGGACATCGTAGCTCCTTCGGGAAAGAAGACAAAGATCTTGATTTTTGAACTCCTAGGGTTTCAGAAAGAGGAAACGATTGGCGCAGCTACGCCTGAGCAAAAAGAGTTGTGCCATCTGTTTACAGAGGCTTTCGATCGCTTTAAAGCTGGCAATCTCGCAGAGGCAAAAAAGTTATTTACCGTGATCCATCAGAAATTCCCTGAAGATTTTCCCACACAGATCTATCTCGACAGACTCAAAGATAATTAAATCGTGAGAAGGCCGAGCTGCTCGAAGTTTTGACGCAATTCCTGATTTTCGGGTTTATCAAGGGCTCCGCTAGAGGACAACCAGGCGACGTAGTGTTTGGGAATCTCCGCCAGAGCTTTGCCCTGATGTTTTCCAAAGGGCATGCGTGTCAGGATTTGTGGGCGCGATAGAAGCTTTAAAATGATGTCGAAGGGAATATCGTCGATCATGTGGGAAAATACGCGATGTAAAACGATCACATCGTCGAGTGCCCTATGGGCTTGATTGGCAGCGATGCCATACGTTTCGCGCAAAGACTGCAGAGTATGGCGCGGCAAATCGGGCCGATACTTTCTTGCCCATTTCAAGGTGTCGATGTATTCGAAAGTGGGAAGAGCTACTCCAGCGCGCTTGAATTCATTGTGTAAAAAGGGCTTGTCAAAAGAGTCATTGTTATGGGCGATGAGGATGCTGTTTTGTGGGAGAAAAGCGATAAATAACGCGGCGATCTCTTTGAATGAGAGAGCACTTGACACCATTTCATCTGTAATCTTGTGTATTGCTGTAGCCTCGGGGGGAATGGGGGTTCCGGGGTTGATTAAATGAACAAAGGTGCGCTCTTCCACAGGATCAAAGGCCGCAAGCTCGATGATGCGGTCCTTGTCAGGTCGCGTTCCCGTTGTTTCAGTGTCGTAATAGATAGGTCTAAACGTCTGTGACATAAGTCGAGATTTTATCTGTGCAATCAGTTTTATTTCTACTCAATAAAAAATAAATCCCTTATCCTTTCCCGCTTTTTGTGGAGGTTTCTATGCATTTGCATCGTTTTTTAAGAAATGGGATCTTATCTACTGCACTTTTATGCGCCGCGGCGCCTTGCTTTGCGCAGAGCGAAACTTCGTCGTCGTGCGTTGTCTACTTTTCCCATGAGGAGCCACTAGATGAAAAATTCATCGCGCTTATCGACGCGGAAAAGACAAGCATTCAGCTCTCGGCTTACTGCCTGCGTAGTGCGCGCATTGCCAAAGCGCTCACCGCAGCGCAAAAACGAGGGGTTTTAGTGGAAATTGTCGTCGATCCTTATTCGGTCAAGGCCTCTTCTCCTTTAAAGCGCCTGTCGGATAGCAAAATCCCTTTATATGTCTGGAATGCATCCTCTGAGGAAAAGAGCACTTCGGGAAAAAAGAAGAACCACAGAAATGCCTTGCACGACTCCTTTTGCCTTTTTGGAGGAAAAAAAATTTGGACGGGATCTTTCTACTTTGCGCAAAGCGGCGCTGAGCACGCAACGGACTGCGCTCTCGTCTTGGAGAAAGAGGACATCGCAAAAGCATATAGCAAGGAATTTAATCGCATCAAAGGACAAGCAGTTTCCTATTTGAAGTATACTGCAGATTAAGAGACTGTCCACTAACTAAGGCTTCGTCGATTTTGGGGATTATTTTGGCCGATTTTTGATTCATTTTGTGGGGGTAGTATACGAAGTTTGATACAACCCCCACAAAATGAATCAAAAACTCGGCTCAAAAGAACCCCAAAATCGACGAAGCCTTAGTTAGTGGACGGTCTCTAAGGGCTCTCTTTTTTCTTTGAGATTTTATACCTCGCGGGTATCATTTCCCTGTACAACGTAAGTGAATTTAAAAATTGGGAATATCTATAGATGAATTTAAGTAAAAATGTAATACTACTGTTTATTTTGTTTTTCGCGCTATTGGGCCTAAGCGGGTGCTACCAAATGCATTCCGATGACGATATGAGAACGGTGCCTGTTACCAATAATCCGCATATCATTCCGCAATCTCATTCTCGGATTCCTGGAGCCCCAATATAAATGGTTTTTTAGGAATCAGCGAGTAGTGTAAAAAATGGACAATTCTACTAAAGGCATTGAGTGAAAATGGACAAGGAAAACCCCATAAAATATCATTTTTTTTCCTCAAATACCTCTAACATTCTCGCCGAATTGGGGAAGAAGCGCCTTGTAGATGCGCTCAAGCGGATGCTCCTCATCCGCAATTTTGAAGTGCGTGCAGAAGCCGCCTATCTACAGGGAAAGATCGGGGGTTTTTTCCACTCTTACATGGGTCAAGAGGCTGTCCAAACTGCAGCTGTGGAGGTCATGGGGAGTGAGCAGTGGTGGATTACTTCTTATCGCTGCCATGCGTTGGCCATTTTGTTGAACGCTCCAATTGAAGAATTGATGGCAGAGCTACTCGGCAGAGCTACCGGTAATGCGCGCGGCCGAGGCGGGTCCATGCATTTTTTTACCGATCGCTTGCTGGGGGGCTTTGGCATTGTAGGAGGACAAATTCCGATTGCTACAGGGGCCGCATTTACAATTAAATATTTAAAATCAATCCCTGAATTGCACAATCGGTCCAATTGCGATGTGTCCATCTGCTTTTTAGGCGATGGCGCCGTGGCGCAAGGCTCCTTTCACGAATCTTTGAATATTGCCGGGCTATGGAATTTGCCCTGTATCTATGTCATTGAAAACAATGTTTGGGGGATGGGAACCCACTTTACCCGGGCCATCTCTGTCAATCCGATCGCGGAGAACAAGGCTTCCAGCTTTGGTATGAAGGGATATACTTTTGATGGGATGAATTTCTTTAATTGCTATGGCGGTTTTAAGCACGTATTCGAAGAGGTAAAGAAGAATGGGGATCCCGTTCTCGTCGAAGTGGTCACGGAGCGCTTCAGGGGGCACTCCATTTCCGATCCCGCTCTCTATCGCGCCAAAGAAGAATTAAGCGCTTGCATGGAGCGCGATCCGCTGATTGTGATGTTTAAGACGCTGTTCAATGCCGGCATGATTACCGAAGAGGAATATCACGCTCTGGATAAAGAGCAGAAAGAGAAAGTGATGGCCGCAATCAAGTTTGCAGATGAAAGTCCCTGGCCAGATCCCATTACCCTCGGCGAAGATGTCTTTGCCCCATAAATTAGGAATGAAGCTATGTCGAGTCAAGTTGTAGAAATGCGAGAGGCGATCCGTCAGGCTCTTGATGAGGAGATGACTAGAGATCCTACCGTATTTATTATGGGAGAAGAGGTAGGCGAATACAATGGCGCCTACAAAGTCACCAAAGGCATGCTCGACAAGTGGGGCCCGATGCGCGTAATCGATACGCCCATTGCCGAGTTGGGATTTGCTGGGCTTGCCGTAGGCGCGGCCATGACCGGCCTTCGCCCCGTTGTGGAATTCATGAGTTTTAATTTCTCCTTTGTCGGATGCGATCAGATTATTTCCAATGCGATAAAAATGTACTACATGTCGGGCAATCGCTTTAAAGTCCCGATTGTCTTTCGCGGTCCCAACGGAGCCGCCGCCCAAGTCTCTTCGCAGCATTCACATTGCGTGGAGGCCATTTACGGCAATCTTCCCGGATTGATCATCGTTGCTCCCAGCAATCCTTACGATGCCAAAGGCCTTTTAAAGTCGGCCATCCGCAATAATAATCCCGTCTTCTTTTTAGAAAGCGAACTCTCCTATAACGATAAGATGGAAATTCCCAAGGAGGAATATCTCGTTCCCTTAGGCAAAGCAAAAGTCGTAAGCGTTGGAGAGCATCTCACTCTCATTTCCCATAGCCGCATGATCACTCTCTGCAAGGAGGTCGTGAAAGAAATGGCAAAGCGCAAGGTGAGCGTTGAGCTGATCGATTTGCGGACGATAAGGCCTTTAGATATGGCCACCATTGCACAATCCATTCGCAAAACGCATAAATGCGTGCTCGTTGAAGAGGGGCATATATTTACAGGAATTTGCGCGGAGGTGGGCTTTCAGATCATGGAGCACTGTTTTGATTCCCTCGACGCCCCCGTGGCCCGCGTGGCGCAGCGCGAGACCCCCATGCCCTATTCCAAAGCGCTAGAAAAGGAGACGATGCCCACAGTGCAGCGCATTCTATTAACTATAGAGCAGACACTAGCTTAGGATTTTTTTATGCCGTTTACTTTGACGATGCCCAAACTCTCTCCGACGATGGAAGAGGGAACTATCACCAAGTGGTGCAAAAAAGAAGGAGACTTCGTCAAAACCGGCGAGGTAATTTTCGAAGTAGCTACGGACAAGGCCACTGTTGAGCATTCGGCTTTGGATCCAGGCTGGCTGCGCAAAATCTTGATTCAGGAGGGCCAGTCGGCCATTGTCAACCAACCCATCGCCATTTTTACCGAAGAAAAAGGGGAGAGCATTGAAGGCTATAAGCCTGAAGGCGCTTCTCCGCAGTCCGCCGCACAGTCTGCGGCGACTGAAGAGCAACCGCAGAGCGCAGAGGGCTCTCAGCCCCAGGTTAAAACGGCACCTGCAGGTGCAGGATTGCAGCAGCCAGCCTTTATCCCTGAGCCCCCTTTAACGCATTATCACTTTTTAGCGCCCATAGAACAGATCGCGGGGCGTATTGCCGCCTCTCCGCTGGCGCGCAAGATCGCTAAAGAAAAAGGCATCGATCTCTCTACGGTGAAGGGTACGGGTCCCGATGGCCGCATCATGGAGCGCGATCTGGCGCGCGCGCAGCCTTCGGGGCTTGTGGCATTTAGCCGCAGGGAAGCGCCGACCCTGGCTCCAGGAACTTATGAGGAAATACCGCTTTCGCCTATGCGCAAAGTGATCGGCCAGCGCTTACAAGAAGCAAAGACGTTCATTCCTCATTTTTATTGTACTCAGGATGTCCTGGTCGATAAATTGGTCGCCGTCCGCAATGAGTTGGCCTCTGCGGGAATAAAGCTCTCTTTTAATGATTTTATCTTGCGCGCGACGGCATTAGCACTTCGCGAGCATCCAAACGTCAATGCCGGCTTTAATTCCGTTTCCAATGCCATTATCCGCTTTAAAACCTTCGACATTGCTGTGGCGGTGAGCATGGAGTCGGGTCTGATTACTCCCATCATCCGCCATGCGGACTATAAAAATATCGGCGAACTTTCCGTAGAGATGAAAGAGCTTGCCGCGCGTGCGCGCGAAGGAAAGCTTTCTCGCGAAGAATATGCCGGCGGATCTTTTACCATTTCCAATCTCGGCATGTTTGGAATTGACACCTTTTCTGCGATTATCAATCCGCCGCAAGCGGCTATTCTCGCTGTAGGCGGCATTGACGATCGCCCCGTTGTTAAAGAGGGGCATATAGTAGCTGGAAAGATCATGTCGCTGACTCTTTCGGCGGACCATCGCGTCATAGACGGAGCAGATGGGGCGAAGTTTATTAAGTCCCTGCAAAAGCTACTGGAGACCCCTTCGCTCTTGTTAATCTAGATTTTTATGGAGGAGCTTCTGTATATAAAAAAACAGATATTATAGAAGTAGCTAAAAATAAATAATTAACAAATCTTTTCATTTATTCACCTGGTTATCCAGCTATAATAACATAAAAGTGAATAATGGAATATGTTAATTTGATATAAAAGAACTTGATTCTAAAGCGCGTAGGCGCTTTTCCAATTCTTCGATTTTTTCGACATACTCGGAGATTTTGCGCAGCTGGACCTGCTGCTTATTGTAGTCGCTAAGCGGCATGACCGGGCCTCCCGCGTATTTGCCGGGTTGAGTAAGCGATTTGCTTACGCCCCCGCGCGTTGCGATCATGACGTTGTCAGTAATTTCGACGTGGCCGACGACGCCGGCCTGGCCGCCCATGATGACATGCTTGCCTGTTTTAGAGGAGCCCGCGATTCCCGTTTGCGAGACGATGATATTGTCTTGTCCTAAAACGACATTGTGTCCGATTTGGACGAGGTTGTCTATCTTGGTGCCGCGCCCAATGCGCGTTTCTTGAAAGCGCGCCCTGTCAATAGTCGTATTGGCGCCGATCTCGACGTCGTCGTCGATGACGACGATCCCGAGCTGTTCGAGTTTGGTATGTTGACCTTGCGCATTTGTCGCGTATCCAAATCCGCACGATCCAATGACAGCGCCGGGTTGTAGAATAACACGATCGCCGATGCGGCAGCGCTCGCGTATGGCGACATGCGAATGAATAAGACATTTTTTGCCAATTTTCACCTGTGCGCCGATGTATACAAAAGGTGCCAGGCGGGTCTGATCTCCAATCTCCGCCCCTTGATCGATCACGACATACGGCCCTACGGTTACGTTCTTGCCCAATTTCGCTTGTGGATGGATTACCGCGGTGGGATGGACTCCGCTAAAGCCCGAGGAACTTGCTTGCAAGAGTTTTTCCGCAATGATTTGAAAAGCGATCGAAGGATCGTCCGAGACGAGATAGTTCTTTCCTTCCTCTACTAGTGTATTGCGGTCGATGCACACGACGCCGGCTTGCGTCGTCTTTAGCAAAGAGCGGTAGCGCGGATTGGCGAGGAAAGAGGCGTCTTTGGCGCTTGCAGAATCGATTGCATCCACACCCGAAATGAGATAATCGGGATCGCCGATCAGGGAAGATCGGGTGTATTCAGCAAGTTCTGCAAGAGTAAATGTCTTAGTATCCATGGCCTTATTTCTTTTCAGTTTCCTCTACTTTGACATCGGGCTGCGCTATAGCTTGAGTGCCAGGCGCGGTGTTTGCCGATTGTTGTTGTTGAGCGAGCTGATCATAAGTTTTGTCCATCTCGTTTACAACTAGGTCTGTGACATCCAAAGCTTCGGAGATGAAGAAGCAGGCGTCTTTGTTGACTATGAGCGCAAGTTTTTGACTCTTGGCGATCTTCTCGGATGCCACGTTGACGTTGGAATGCATCGTTTGCACGAGCTTCATATTGGATTGGTTAAGGACTTGATAGTATTGATTCTGATAGCGGTTGAGATCTTCGTTCAAGCTGCGGAATTTGGCTTTAAACTCTTCCTCGGCTTCTGGAGAGAGGGAGTCGACAAATTCAGGATCGTTAAATTTTGCGGCGAGGTCGTTGAGTTGCTTTTCGGTGTCTTCCAAGAGAGTGCTCATCTGTTTTTTCAAGGATTCGAAAGCAGACTGTTCTTGCTTGCCCAATTTGGAATTGGAAATACAAGTAGTGAAATTCACAACGCCGACAGAGGGACTTTCAGCCGCGATGGCCGGTGCCGTTGAAAGCAAGCTGATCGCTGCTGCCGCGATGCAAAGGGGAATGAAACGTCTTTTCATATAGATGTACTCCTTTAAGTTAACGCAAAGATATTAAAATTGTCCTCCCATGGAGAAGAAGAAGCGGCGCTGCTCGTGATGGCTGCTGGGATTAATGGGATAGCCCCAGCCCAAAATCACAGGAACGCGGTTAATGAGTGTTAAGCGCGTTCCGATACCTGTGCTCAATTTAAAATTGGCAAGATAAAACCGCTTCATCGCAATGCTTCCGGCATCCGCGAAGATAAATACGTCCATGAAGGGAAAAAGCTCGTGCAAGTATTCAATAGAGAGCACTGTTGCTGAAATGCCCCCTTTGGGGTCGCCGCTTTTGTGAAAATGCGCTCCGAGGTCAAAATCGCGATATCCCCTTACAGAATTAATGCCTCCGATGAAGAAGCGCTCGCTCAAGGGAATATCATCGGGCTTATCGGTTTTTAAAATTGGCTCGATGAAGCGGAAATCAAAGCGGTACTTCATAATGCCATTTCTCCATAGTTGCGTGTAATAGCTATTGAGGTAGCCAAAACGCAAAAAGGTAAAGTCGCCTCCGATTCCCGCAAATTCCGCTTCCATAAAGGAGCGAAAGCCATTATGCGGTTTCATCGCGCTGTCTGTGGAGTCAAAGGTAAGGGAGGAGCTGACCGCGGAAATAATGCCGTCGCGTCGCGTCTCTTCCCTCTCCTCTCTGGTCGTGTGGTGATGCGAGACGTGGATATTGGCATTGCGGAAGCGGTATTTCGTGCCGAATGTCCAATAGGGATTAAGGGGATAGGAAGCAAAGAGGGAAAAGCCCAGAGTATTGATCTGGTAGTCTTTTGAAATCATTGTGCTATAGCTATCGGTCACTTCGAAACCCACCCGCCACAGCGAGTCTCGAAAATAGGGGTTTAGCCAGGAAATCGAATAGCTTTGCTGCTTGGCGCCGACGCTTGCCCGCGCATGAGTGTATTCGCCGCCGCCGCGCAAAGCGCGCGGCCCATCCTTAAACAGAGTGCGCAATCCCTTAGCATTGAAATTGCTTTCGGTGAGGTCTAATCCGCCAAAGACATCATCCGCGCTGCTAAAGCCTACGAAGAGGCTGACATTTCCCGTCGTGGTCTCTTGCACTTCAATGTATACGTCGCGATAATTGTCGCCGAGTTCCTGATCGTCCTGCGTACGAACGGCATAGACGTTGACGCTTTTGAAATAGCCGATGTTTTCCAGCTTTTCCTGTGTGGCTTTCAACTTGGCGGAATTAAAGGTCTCTCCGGGTATGAGAAGCGATTCGCGCAAAATGACATGTGTTTGCGTCTGCACGTTGCCAAAGACGCGCACGAGTCCGATTTTGTATTGCTGTCCCTCGTCGATTTGAAAGCGCACGTTATAGATAGGCTCGCTTGCGGAAAGTTCAGTCTCATATTGGGCTTCCGCGTCAATGTATCCTTTGCGCCCATAGAGCTCTTTAATATATTGCGCGGTTTTATGCAATTTTTCGGGGGAGTAGATGCCTCCGGGGCGCGCAGTAAACATCGCGTCGACTTCCGTGCAGGAAAACAGGGTGTTGCCCTTGAAGGTGATAGGGCCAAAATGATAAACCACGCCGCGATCCGCGGTGATTTCGAGAATGATCTTACCCTGCGCTTTCCCTTCGAGGATATGGATATCGACTTTGGCATCTGCATAGCCGCGGTTTTGTAGAAAGTTGATGATCGTAAGCTTATCTTGCTCCAGCGCCTCTTCGTTAAAATGCCCCGCGCTCGTCAACCAACTGGTGAGAAGGTTGTATTTTTTTGTATAAATCATCCCCAGCAACAGGCTGCGCTCTTTGGGGGTGAATCCCTTGAATACGATGTTCTCTATCTTGCCGGATCGCCCTTCGCGCACTTCGATCTGAATGTCAACTTCATTTGTTTTGTGATCGGGGATGATGCTGTAGGAGAGCTGTGATTCGAAATAGCCCCTTTTGACATAGTATTCCTTAATCTTGTTGAAGGCTTTGTTGAACGCCTGCCTATTAAAGACTGAGTGGAGCTTGACTCCCAATTCCTTTTGCAGTTTCTTAGTCTTCATGTGCTCGTTGCCCGACCACGTGATCGTGCGGATGGAAGGCCGCGGCCAGAGCTTGAGCGTAATGTACACCTCGCCGTTGTGTACGGCGATGCCCGGCTCAACGCGATCGTACTCTTCTGACAGTGCCTTTAAATCACTATCAAAAGTGAGCTGCGAGAAGGGATCACCTACTTTAGTGCTCAAGCGAGAGAGAAGCGTTTTGGGGTCGAAAGAAGAATTGGCGGTTGGGCTTTCCAGCACTACGTCGATGGAGCCGACCTTTCTGTATTCAAAGGATTCGACATTCGGATACTCTGCCCGCGCCTTGCACAGAGGAGCTGCACAGGTAAATGCGACAAGAGATAAATATATAAAAAATTTTCTACTCATAGCATCTACGAACAGCAACTTAGGTCATGCAAAGTTTGCCGATTATAAAAGACCCAAAGGAATATTTGCAAAGAGTTATGTCTTACAAAGGATTAACGCACACGGGCACAGGCACATTAAAAATTGGAGGCATACCATTTTGCCATCGGCAATGGTCGCTCGTTAAGAGATGTTTAAAAATAATTATTAATAGTGTAAGCAAAGAATTTTCTTACCAAGGAGAATTCCATGCAAAAAATACCTCACTTGTACGAATTCGATAAAATGCCGATGGAAAAAATGAGCGATAAAATTTCGCGCAGATATATTTACGGCGTAAATGCCATGTTGGTTCTTTTCGATCTAAAAAAGGGGGCGATCATTCCGGATCACCACCATGAAAGCGAACAGATTACCTACATCATTAAAGGAAAGGTGCGCGTTTTTTCCGAAGGAAAAGAGTTCATCGTATCCAAAGGGGAGGTTCTCTTGATCCCGCCCCATGCGGTACACCGCTTCGAAGCTTTAGAAGACACGCATGACATCGATGTATTTGCCCCTATACGCAAAGACTGGCTTGAGGGAACAGATACCTATCTCAAAAAGAGTGCCGGCCCATGATGGCGCGGGCCAAGGTGCCGCCGTCGACAAAATCCAGGGAGCTTCCCAGGGGAAGGCCGAAAGCCAGACGCGACACGTTTAGCCCCCATTGCAATAAGCACTCTCTCAAATAAAGAGAGGTTGTGTCGCCCTCGATCGTCGAATCAAGCGCGATAATAATTTCTTTAATCGGGTGCGCCTCTACGCGTTTTTTCAGCCGGTCCAACTGCAGGTGTTCGACGGATTTTCCTTCGATAGGGGAGAGTAGAGAGCCCAAGACGTGATAGAGTCCTTTAAATGAGCGCGTGTCTTCAATGACATAGGCGTCTTTGGGGGAGATGATAATACAAATTTGAGAAGGGTCGCGAGCGGGATCTGCGCAAAAGGCGCATGCATTTTTTTCCATAAAGCAGCGGCATTCCGGGCATTGGGTAATCGCCTCTTTGAGATGGGCTATTATACTGGATAGCCCTGCTAATTCCGAAGAGGGCCAGGAAAGTAGGTGAAAAGCGTATCTTTCCGCTGTTTTGGTGCCGACGCCGGGCAATTTCTTAAAGAAGGCGATCAATTGCTGTAGTGCTGTGGGGTATCTAACCATAAGATCTAAGTATATCGAAAAATTTAATTTTTACACGTTTGCGGGAAATTCTGCTTTGTTTTTTTTTGTTTAGTGAGCTAAAATTGGTTGAAGTAATTACTTTTAAAATTTTTGATTTCACATATCATGGCAAAAGCACGTATCATTGGAACAGGCTCCTATCTTCCGGAGCGTGTCTTGACCAATCGCGATCTAGAATCGATGGTCGACACTTCGGACGAGTGGATCGTCACGCGCACCGGAATGAAAGAGAGGCGCATTGCTCGCGAGGACGAGTATACATCAGATATGGCATTTCAGGCATCTCTTCGCGCTTTAGAGACGGCAAAGATAGAGCCTAATGCGATCGATCTGATCCTCGTCGCGACGCTGACGCCAGATTTTGTCTTTCCCAGCACCGCGTGCCTCATTCAAGCGCGGCTTAAAGCGGAGAATGCTGCTGCTGTCGACGTGATGGCTGCATGCACGGGATATATTTACTGTTTATCTCAGGCCAAAGCGTATATCGAGGCGGGAATTTATAAGAATATCTTAATCGTCGCATCTGAAAAGCTCTCTTCTATAGTCAATTACAAAGACCGCAATACCTGTATTTTATTTGGCGATGGCGCATCAGCCTGTGTCGTAAGTGGTCAGGGCAATGGGCTTATGCTGCGCGACATCTCTTTAGGCGCTGATGGCGAAGTGGCTGAGCTGTTGATTTTGCCTGCAGGCGGATCTCGCAGGCCCGCTTCTTTGGACACGGTCAATGCCGGCCTGCACTACCTGCAGATGGAGGGAAAGGAAGTGTTTAAGCATGCGGTGCGGCGCATGGAAATGGCTTCCAGGGCGTGTTTAGAGCGCGCAGGGCTTACCGGAGAAGAGATCAACTGGATGATTCCACACCAGGCAAATACCCGCATTATCGAAGCGATTGCCAAGCGCTTCGACGTCCCGATGGAAAAGGTGTTTATGACCATCCACAAATACGGCAATACTTCCGCTTCCTCCATTGGCATCGCCTTGGATGAATTGATCAAAGAACACGGCTTGAAACACAAAGATAATATTCTCCTCCTCGCTTTTGGAGCAGGGTTGACGTGGGGAGCTTCTCTTTTGACTTATGAGGATAAAGTCGATGGATAAGCAACTCTCTTCTCCTAAGTGTTGGGCATTTTTATTTCCAGGCCAGGGCGCTCAGTATCCCGGCATGGGGCGCGATTTTTACGACGCATTTTCTATTGCTAGACAGACCTTCGAAGAGGCAGATGATGTGCTGGGCGAACCCTTTTCGCGTCTGATTTTTGAAGGAGATGCCGCTGAGTTGACTCTGACAAAAAATGCGCAGGTGGCCATCTTTATCGCCAGCAGCGCGATTTTGCGCACTGTTAACGAGCAGTTTCCCTCGATACGCCCTTACGTGTGCGCAGGCCTGAGTTTAGGAGAGTACACGGCTTTTATGGCAGCGGGGAAGATCGCCTTTGGCGAGTGCTTGCAGCTTGTGCGCACAAGAGCTGAAGCTATGCATGACGCCTGCTTGAACAGACAAGGGGCGATGTCCGTTGTTTTAGGCTTGAGTGAAGAGGCTGTGGTAGAAGCGCTCGGCGCGCTTAAGCCGCATCCCTTGTGGATTGCCAATCTCAATTGCCCCGAACAGGTCGTTATCGCCGGCGCTCAAGAGAGCATGCCTATCGCCGCTGAAGCGTTAAAGGAAAAAGGCGCCAAGCGCGTGCTTCCTTTAGATGTTTCCGGTGCTTTCCACAGCGGGTTTATGCAGCCTGCGCAAGAGCTGCTCGCACCGCGGATTGCAGAGGCGCAGTGGATGAGCTCTTCCATTGAGATCGTGATGAACGTCCCGGGCGGTTTTGTTAGGGATCTAAGCAGCATGCGCCGCTATCTCTTCGAACAGGTTGTAAGTCCAGTGCGCTGGGAGATGGGCGTGAGGGAGATGATGCGCCATTCTATGGATGCTTATCTGGAGATGGGACCCGGTAAAACTTTAAGCGGCATGAACAAACGCATCGGAGTAGGCGTGCCGACGCTTAGCGTAGAAAAAGTATCCGATCTAGAATCCTTGGTAAAATACATGGAGGCCTATGCAATTGCTGAATGCTAAAAAAGCCCTGATCACAGGGGGAACGTCCGGAATTGGCAAAGAGATCGCCCTTGCGTTTGCCAAGCAGGGAGCAGATGTGGCTATTTTTGGCACACACGCAGAGCGCGCAGCCCAAGTTTTAGAAGAGCTCAAAGCCTCTCAAGTGCGCTCCGATCAATCTTTTGAGTCTTTGATCGTCAACGTATCTGAGAAAAAATCTGTCGAAGAAGCCATCCAATCGCTACTGGCCAAATGGGGACAGGTCGATATCCTCGTCAATAATGCCGGCATTACGCGCGATGGCCTTCTCATGAAAATGAGCGAAGAGGATTGGGATGCGGTGCTCGATGTGAATTTGAAATCGGTGTACAATACGTGCCAAACCCTTGTACGCCCTATGCTGAAGGTAAAAGCGGGAAAGATCATTAACATCTCTTCGGTGGTCGGTTTGACCGGCAATCCAGGACAGGCGAATTACGCCGCTTCCAAATCGGGAATGATTGGATTTACCAAAGCGCTGGCACAAGAGCTGGCCAGCCGCAATATTTGCGTCAATTGCATCGCTCCGGGCTTTATCGCCACGCGCATGACAGATGCGTTAAATGAGGCGCAAAGAGAAGGACTTTTAAAGAAAATCCCCATGGGCCGCATGGGAACTCCCAATGACATTGCCCAGACAGCCATTTTCCTCGCTAGCTCTTTGTCCGATTATATCACAGGACAGGTGATTACGGTGGATGGCGGGATGGTTATGTGATGGGGGCAATTGCAAATTTATACACCCCAGAAAAATCGATGATTTTGAGTCAGTTTGTCGGGGCCGGTTTGGCCCGTTACCCGGCCACCGAGAACATACTCCAAGCGAGTAGGGCTCGGCGGCCGGGCGGCAAAATGGCTCAAAAGGGCGATTTTGCTGAGGTGGATAGATTTGCAATTGCCTCGACAAATTACACAAATCGAATTTCTAGGCTGGATCAGCAGTGTAAAGAAGTTCAAAACCTAAGGAAATGCCTATGTCAGTAGATAAAGAAGTAATTGATATTGTGGTTGAGCAATTGGGCGTCGACGCGAATGATGTCTCGTTAGAGAAATCTTTTGTCGAAGACCTCAATGCCGATTCGCTAGACCTGACAGAGCTCATCATGACATTCGAAGAGCGCTTTGGCTTTGAAATTTCTGAAGAAGAAGCGGAAAAATTAAAGACTGTAGGCGACGTCGTCAATTACATCAGAAACAAAAAAGGTTAAGTCTTAGCCCTCTTCTTTTTAAGAGGGCTATTCCATTTCAAGTCTTTTTTATTAAATAAAAGAAGTTTTATAGTGATTTAAAAATTTATTGATAATCAGTATACTGCTTCCGACAAAATTCTATGGGGAGAGCAGATGGCTAAACCTTATTCAGTAGATTTACGTAGAAGAGTGCTTGAATACATTGATGAAACGGCAGACAAGACGAAGGCGAGTCAGCTTTTCAAGGTGGGAATTGCCACAATTTATCGTTGGATAGCTCGCAAAAAACAAAGCGGAAACGTAGAACCTTCTCCAAAGAAAGACTATAAGAAAAAGATCGACGATCAGAAACTAATCGCATACGTA
>DASXPV010000038.1:0-4943 GCA_036493355.1 Rhabdochlamydiaceae bacterium | reverse complement strand
GACAGCTAAGAAGCAGGGCTGGAGCGTGTGGGATGCGCTAACCGATGCGTTAAGAGGGAGTCCTCGACTCCTATTAGTGCCAAATTCATAGGAACTCATTTTATATTCAGGTCGCGCCACAGGCGGGACCTGAATAGTTACAAAATACGATCGTGAATTCAAAATTAATGCAGTAAAACTTTACCGTGAAAGTGGTAAAACCCTGGAAGAGCTGGGATAAAGATTTGGGGATTCCCAAAACCACCCTTTACGCTTGGGTAAGGGAATTCAAAGAGCAGGGAGAAGCAAGTTTCCCGGGTAAAGGGAAGTTGTTGCCCTGTAATGAAGAACTCTATCGTTTAAAGAAGCAACTGGCCGAAGTCACCATGGAGAGAGATATTCTAAAAAAGGCAACAGCCATCTTCTTAAAACCAAAATGATGAGATTTGAATTTATGAAAGCTCATTCAGAAGAGTTTTCCATAGGGAAGATGGCAGAAATTTTTAAAGTGTCTCGTTGTGGATATTATGAATTTCTGAATAGAAAACCGAGTAAAAGGGCTTCAGATAATGAAGCCCTAATCGTGGAAATCAAAAAAGTCCATAAAGACAGCAGAGGGACTTATGGGAGTCCTAGAGTACACGCAGAACTCAAAAAGAGAGGAAAAAAGTGCTCAAGGAAACGAGTAGCTAAGCTGATGAAGAAAGACAAGATACAAGCCAAAATGAGGAAGAGATGGAAGGTCACAACACAGCCTAGTAAAAAGGCTATGGAAGTAGCCCCCTAATCACCTGGATCAACGTTTTGTTGCTGAGGCGCCGAATAAAGTTTGGATTAGCGACATTACATATGTATGGACTGAGGAGGGATGGCTGTATGTGGCTTCGATCATGGATCTTTTCTCTAGAAAGGTGATAGGCCTAAGCATGGGAGATAGGTTAGAGACGGAACTGGTAACGATGGCATTAAAACAGGCCTTATATCGATGCTGTCCCAAAGAGGGACTCATGCATCATTCGGATAGGGGCAGCCAGTATACTAGTGCTGAGTTTAGAGAGCTTACCCGAAGGCATGGTATCAATTTGAGCATGAGCGCAAAAGGGCATTGCTATGACAATGCGGTTGCTGAAAGCTTTTTTCATACGTTAAAAACTGAAGAAACGCATCTCAAGCGGTATAGGACGAGAGAAGAAGCAAAGCTTAGCATCTTTGAGTATATAGAAATTTTCTACAATCGTGAAAGGCTGCATTCAACTTTAGGGTATCTATCTCCCGAAGATTATGAAAAGGGATGGGAAAGCCAAAGGGTGGAGGATTTGGTGTGAAAAGTGCAATGCTCGAAGACATCGCGAGCGAGCCCTATGCAGCTCGCGGAGACGATGCGAGTAATTTGTCTGAATTAGAACAGAATTTGAAAAATCTATGTTCCCGGTGTCTAAAAAAAGGTTGCAATATCAGTATCTTGAATCCATTTCTTCGCTAACGTCCTTGTACGAAAGGATTCTCTTTGAGGAGGGTAATCTTTTAGACGAACTTCGGCGTGATAGGTAACTGATCCATCTTTCTTTTTCGCTTCTCTAATCGCACCCATATACCCTTCCCTATAAAGGGCATTAGTGTAGAAAAAACTACATTAAATGACAACAAAGAGACGTATATTCTCATGACCTTATAGTCGTATCACACTGATATTCAACTGAAATTAGATATTGCCAGGGATAAATTATGCACTAATTACGCATTACAAGAATGTTTTACCATGTCACGCTGAAAGGATTCCTGACGGAGATGCTAAATCTCCCAAAAATGCATTGTTAAAATTCCTTTCCTCATATACCATCGCATTTAACTGTTTTTAAACCACTTGCAATATTCTGTGTTAAACTTTTGACGCTACGAACGTTAAAGATCGAAGGAAAGGGATGTTAAATGACAAAGGCCGAATTTAAACACTATGACTTGAGCCTAGTAGAGCCGGCTTTTGACTCTCCTCTGACAGACCTTATTATCGATTTGAACCATCTTCGAAAAAAACGTTTGGATGGGACGACCCCTTCCCAGGTTTTTTTCAATCTCAAGAGCATTTTCCATATGCTGGAGAGTATCGGCTCAGCGCGCATCGAAGGAAATAATACTTCGCTTCTTGAGTATATAGAGACCAAGCTGGAAGAGAAGGTTGATGTGCCCATGGGTGTCAAAGAGATCCAAAATATCGAAAGCGCCATGGATTTCATTGAAAATAACGTAAAAAAGCATCCCATCAACCGAGCTTTTGTCAGTGAAATTCATAGGATGGTTGTTGAGGGATTACCTACTTCGCCAAAGGGGGAAGGAGATAAAACTCCAGGTCAATATAGGAAGTCAAATTTACAAATCACCAAATCCAAGCATCTACCGCCAGAGTGGGTACTTGTCGATGAATATATGAACGAATTATTTGACTTTATCAACCAGGACAGCGGCCCAAAATTCGATCTGTTAAAAACAGCAATTGCTCATCATCGATTCGTATGGATACATCCATTTGGCAATGGCAACGGACGGACAGTGCGTTTATTCACTTACGCAATGCTAATTAAGCTCGGCTTCAACGTAAATGTAGGAAGAATCATCAACCCTACGGCCGTTTTCTGTAATCACCGAAACAATTACTACAAGTATCTCGAGCAGGCTGATACTGGAGAAAAATCGGGCATTCTGGCTTGGTGTGAATACGTGCTTCGTGGTCTAAAAGAGGAGATCGAAAAAATCGACAAGCTGCTTGACTACGAGTATCTGGCCAAGGAGATTTTGGTGCCCACAATCAACCACTCTCTCGAAAGAAAATATATCACCGATGTCGAAGCAAAAATATTGAGAATGGCTATTGAAAAAAAAATGATCCAATCAAGCGACCTGAAAGAGGTCTTTCATGGAAAACACGGCGCAGAACTGTCCCGACAAATCAAGAGACTTGTGGATAAAAAAATGCTTCAGCGCATCGGCTTCAAAGATTATGTCATCAGCTTCGGCGATAACTATTTGCTTCGGAGCATCATGAAGGTGCTGGGGGACAAGGGATTTCTGCCTCACCTTGATGGAAAATAACACCACCTCTCTAGTCGCCGAGACAAACTACTGAAATAACCTATATAAACCCCGCCCATCTACAATTAAATTATTTTATTAACGAAAACAATTGAAACCACCAACCAAACAACTTGCTTCTTGTGTGTATAAAGTTGATAATCGATCAGGTCAAAGGAAATCAAGATGGTTTACATACGAGCTCAAGAAGGTCCAGCAAACATCGGCGAAAGCAAACCAACCGTCCAATATTTCGATGAACGAGGAAATATGATCATCAGAAGCGGAGGAACATGGGCTTGGAGAAATAATAACCCAGGCAATTTAGTTGCTAATCCCTACACCATGGGAAAAGAACGCTCATCAAAAGCGATCGGAAAGGCAGGCGGTTTTGCAACATATCCCGATTACAAAACTGGTCATCAAGCTCTGGTTGATATGCTATCAGGCAAAAAATGGGGGGCAAAAACACTCAAACAAGCTTCGATTGATTATACGCCCGACAATCCGAAGCATATCGACTCGATTGTAGAAGAAACCGGATTTGATCGAATGAGAAAAATCAATTCATTAAACCCTGTTGAATTTGAAAAATATTGGAAGGCCATCGAAAAAATCGAAAAATGGGTAGCTGGAAGAGAAGACTTCATCGACATATGGTATATCACCGGAGTTCACATAAAACGGGGTGTTATTCAAGAATACTGCATTCACAAACATGGATCTGACGCCTGGATTTCAAAGGAAGAGGCTATAGCCCTAGCAAGCGAGCGCCGCATTCATGCAATCTTGGTCCATTCTCCTAACGGTAGCCTCTATTTGCGACCTGAGTACAAGAGTAAACGATTTAGAGATTTGGGTTGCTAGCGGTTTTTCGAATTGACGCATCGTATTCGCTGAATGAGCGTTCCCGGGAGTTTTCATCCCAAGACGAGACAAAACATTTAGAACTAATCGCATCATTCAATATAGCATTCACAGGATGAGATGACACTATGGCTTTCTGCAGGTCTTCCCAACGAACCCGTACAATAGGGGGACCATCCACTCCTTCCGCAACAGTGTAAGGCTGAAAGACAAGAATAAGGGATTGATCATCAAGTATAAAAGTGCTGAGGTCCTCACGCTCAAGGACTGTTCGTAGAGGCTGCTCCCCGGAAAAATAACTGCAAGGATCTGCTCTTAGAGCATTCTCGCAATACTCACGAATAAATTTCCACCCATCATCACCACAAATTAAATCATTTAAAACAAGCGGAGTGAATTTTCCGTTCTTTTTATAAAAGGTGCGCCCCTCGTACTTCGCCCAACCGTGAGGCAGGTGAGTATATTGATGAAATTCTCCGAATAGACTCACGAGCTCCTTCGAATAAAAAATAGTTCGAAGATCATAGGATAGGTTAAAAGGACATTCGTCGACTGCGCCTTCTAACACTTCAGCAATAAATTGCTTTTTTAAAAGAGAGAGATCATCGAGAAGAACCACACTTTGGTCCCGGCAGCCAGAAAACATTAAAACGATAGCAATCAGCCAGCCTATTCTGATCAAAATCATCCTCTCGCCCCCTTCACAGTGAGACAACATCTTACTACAAGGATCTCAAAAAACAACACATTTATGCCAGTTTCGTCTCGTCTAGTGCGTAAAATTTGCGTAAATTGATGTAGAATTCTGGTTTATTTGTCTATAGAAAACAGAAGCCTAACCATCACTGTTCGATTCTCTCCACCTCCAATTGGTTGGATGGTTCTTACAATCCAACATCGTTAAGAACGGTTCTTGCACTGACACTGAGAGGTTTACGCCTCTCAGCTGCAAGTTCTGAAAGACTAAATTCAAAAGTTGTCGTTTTTCACCTACTTCAGAACTTTCGAAGATTTCTCTAGCACGTGCCGCT
>DASXPV010000037.1:0-50792 GCA_036493355.1 Rhabdochlamydiaceae bacterium | reverse complement strand
GACAAGGGTAGAGAAAGACTTGACGACTGTTCCTGGTACAGCTTCAATCTTACCAGCGATAGCCTGCTTCCAGCGCTTACGCGCTCCATGTTTATGTGCCATTGTCGTTATCTCCGTTCTTTCCCCTTCTCAGGTTCTCTTCAAAGAATGCAATACGTGCAGCCTTAGCTGCAGCCACACAGCTGTGTGCAACAACATGCCTTACAGTGCTGTCTTTGATGTGATCTTTCAACACACGCTGAATAGCAGCTATCTCATCGACTGTTTCTCCGGCTAGTTTTCGAAGCTTAGCCATCACACAAATCTCCTGATGATAAACATTAGGAAGACCCACTCAGCCACAGCTGAGCAGGCCATGAACACCAATGGGTGTTCGACGATGAGGAGGATCATCCTCCTAGCGGAAGGTCGATCATTAACTGTGCCCAGTCTTCGCGCCATTGTTTTTTATTGCGCTTCCATTCTGGACGTAATCTTTTATAGAATTGTCGGTTACCGTCGCTACCGTACCAACGCTTTTCAGCAGGCTGTATAGTGGCCAGACGAAAACTATAGTGTCTGGCTTCTTTTTTATGACGTTCCCCTTCAATAAAGTCGAGAGCATCTCTCTGATAATAGAAAGGACCAAACACAAGCGTGTGTCCCATTTCATGGGACGCTACTGCAACATAGCCACCAGACATGTTTTCCTCCATTACATGTTGTAGGTTTCCAACAGAAACTTAGGTCGCACATATCTAGCCTTCTCAGCCAAGTGAAACTCAGAGAGAATGTCGTCAACAGTCCAGCGACCACTCGGACCATTGTAAATGTCCACGATGTTGGCGACATCATTGCGATACATCGCTTGCGAGTCTCGTGGTATCTCGTTGTGTCGGATGAACCGACCACGCTGTTCAAGATAACAGCGGTACAGGATATCGACGACGGGATTGTCGATGTTTGGTGATATCCTTGGCTTAGGATTTAGTGTGGTGATTTCCATCTGATCTCCTCCTTTTTCTCAGATGCAACTTCATATTATCCATTATAAAGCATTAGGAGGTTATGTCAAATGAGATTAGGACTATTTTCCCTTAGTTTAAAATAATGCTTGCTTTTTCTCTCAAAATATGATACGCGTAACGCTCTTGTCGCACTGGTTCTGAAGGTCCACTAGCGAACTCTAGGATAAAAGGTTTTAAGAGTCTAGGATAAATACCTAGATATATAATAGAGCGCTTACACAGAAGAGATAGGCGCATATAGAAGAGAACAAATGACGATAACACATACAGTAACATACAGAGGATTTACTCTAGTAAAGACAGCAGCAGATCACAATAATGAAACATTATTCTGGACAGTATCTACCCCTACTACCATTCCAGAACTTAATCAGCAGTGGACAACAGAAGAGATACTTAAACAGAGGATAGATTTATATCTAGAAGCATAATGGACTTAAATATAGAAGGTACAGGAGAAGTCTCTGGTTGGTCTCCACCAATAGGTGAAATCTTTACTCCTGGATTTAGAGCTTTGATGAGTATATTAGATACTGATCAACAGACTGTCAGAGAGTTTATAAATAAATTAGAACATAAAGGATACTGCATTGCTAAATATGAACCAGAAAACTTGACATAACATGTTTAGTCTGTTAACCTTATCGGTCTATTCGTTAGATATTATTAATGATCCAGTTATGTGGGACTGCTCAGCAGTTCATTTCACCAATCAATGTATGTTCTTATATCAGTAATGACAAAGACCCAGAAGCGTATCAGAGCCGTGTTTAAGCGTAGCCTAGTGGATATTCCTTGGAGCACACGACAACACTATAAGCCGGGCCTTTCTCGCGAGCAATTCGTGATAGGAACTTAATCAAAATGCCTCTATCCCTACAAGATATTATCTTCACCATTATAGCTGGTATACTATTATCAGTTATAGTAATAGGATCAGTATACTTAATCCATATTATATTCACGTAAAGGATACTACCAACCATGTTAATGATAGAGTTTATATTAATAGTATGTGCAATAGCTGCACTACCTATGATATTATATGCATCAGTCTTTTGTTTTAATGAATTGAGAAAAGAGCTCGGTTATATACAACCGTATACAACGCAAGACATAAAAAAAGAGGGGGCATTTCTGCCCCCTCATTAGTTCGATGGTAAATAGATTAGGCACGCTTGCTAGCAAGTATCAACTTCTCTCGTGTGCCACCAGCAGCAGGTGCTACCGTCTTCGGTCCCAGCCCTGCGATATCGTCCACCGACTCGGCCTTCATCTTCTCCAGCTTGACGATCCTAGCTCGGAAGTCGGGTTTAGTTTGGAACATGGCTTGCACCGCAACCAGTATGCGCCACGTCGATTGCAGTGCATCGTCATGATCGGCAGTCGAGAGATAGCGTTCATAATTGGCCCATGCCGCTGTAGTCTCGACTGTCGTTGCCATACGTGCAAAGGCGGTAGACGTTTCATCCATCGTCATTGCCGTGGCCTTTTCGTTGATCGGGCTTTGTGGTGTCTGTCCTGTGCCACTGCCGGGAGTCCTCTTGATCTTTGCCTTGCCCACGGCCTTTAGCAGGTCCGACATTGAGCCGCCGTTGATGCCTGCCGTGTATGTGTCCATTCCCAAGAAACGGTTAACGTCAAAGCGTTCGGTTTCCCTGGACACGTTGTCTGTGACGATGATGGGCGCAGCTGACTCCATCAGTTTGGTCTCGTCATCATTCCAGCATTGCTCTTTCACGTCCCAAGTATGAGCAACGTCAAACCGGGCAGTGCAACGAGGCGGCTGTCCTTCAGGTGCCATTTCGTCAACGCTCCACATATGACGGAGTATCATGGTCGCCTTCTTTAATGCCTTAGTCATATCCTGCAATGCTGACTTGCACCGAATGGCTTCCTTCGATGCGGCACCACGTCCTAGATAATCAGGCGAGTGCTTATCGGCAAACCTACCCGAAGGGTTCTCATTCGCAGCCGCATGATATTCCTTGATAAGGGCAGCGAACTTCTTCCCTTCGGTGGACATACAGATAGCTTGGTAATACCAAGAGACTTCGACAAACCCTGACTTGTTTTCGGTAGACTTAACCTTCGATATATCTGGGTTATTGTTGATCTTCTTGCCGTCCTTGTCGGTCTCTTTCGTACCGATTGCCGGCCAAGGGGAATAAGCATTGCCGTCGAACTCCGGTCCCGTCCCTTCAATCATGTTGCATAGCAGAGTGCCGTCATCCGCGAAGCGAACAAAGTCATTCTTCAGTCTGAAGGCAAGCAGAGCCGGCGCAGTACGCCTTGTGTGTTCGCTAATGACAACACGCGACAACACGTCATTGATTTCAGCGTCATTGTTCATGACCATTGCAGCAGCAGCAGCACTAGAACGTATCTCGGTTGGAGAGAGATCAGGCGAAGTATCTTGCTGGTTAGCTTGATTGCTCTCCGCCTCACTCACAGCCGCAAGCACAATGCCTGCGATCTCATGTTCCCATGCGCCATCCTTGATGGAGAACGTTGCGGCAGTGATAGGAACGTTTGCATTCTGCGCCCTGACATGGTTCACGACTTGCGTGATGTACTCAGGTGACAGAGTGCAGACCGCATCACCTTGTTGCAGCACAGGGTCAGCATAGTATGTCTGCGAGTATGCCGCACGAATAGCGTTCTCTAATGCCTTATCGATCATAGCCGGTTGCTCTACCTTGTTAGATACCTTAGCAGTGGCGGGCTTCTTAGTCTTCAGAGTGATTGTCGTAGCCATAACGTAGTCTCCTATGCAGCTTGATTGCTGCTTAGAGCGGCGCACATACCATCGCCGCTCTGTAGCAACTATCAATATAACCATTATAATAGGTTTAATGGTTATGTCGAATAGGTTTAGGGCTATTCGTACCAATTCAGTGTTTCACCTGTTATTGCATGTTCAATGAATGTGCCGTGATACACCTTACCTTGATGGAATGCTGTGATCGGATCAAATAGAACAGGTATTGCAGGCACGGGATATTGAGGACGCTCATTACCTGATTGATAGTTAGTACATATATCGCATTGCTTACCATTACCTAAGCAAGCATTGAGATTAGGCCGCTCTTGTTTCACGATACAATAATACATGGTTATCTCCCTTGATAAGGTTTGCGGTTAAGGTCCAGTATCTCAGGCATTACCCAAGCTACTGTTTTGCAGATACAGATAGTTAGTTGGATGCGTCCTATTCTCAGGAACCGCATTCCTCCTCGCTTGGTATACTTGAATGTCATAGCTTCGCTCCGTTGTGCTTGATTGCACATTCCACACATAGCAAAGCCACTTAAGCAGAGCAATTGTCTGCCAGGTGGCTGTTCATGTTATGTACTGTCGCATATCGTCACACTTAACGCTATAGTTGCACAACATGCAACTTACCGCTATGCTTAAAGTTGCACAACCAGTTACTCTTACATTACAACTTTCAAGAGGCAGTCTATCCTGCCACTAAATAGTATACATTAGTATGTTATAGTATACTTACAGTTGTAAACAGTATAATCAATATGAGAACAATATGTTTATACTGTATCTTATAGTATGTTACAAAAGAATTCATATTAAAAAATGACTCTTCTATACTCTTCTATACAATATGATACAATATGATAACCTCGCGAGATATTGCCTTAGAACGTAGTATATTGCCCTATATAACGACAGTTGGAAAGCTGCCTAAGCTATAATCCTTGACGGGGTATGAGGGGGTGACGGGGGGTGCAAAGGGCCGAATGAATCACCTCTCCAAAATTACTCACAAAATTTTATCATTGCTTAAAAATATCTCACAGAAAAATTATATACAAAAAAATTTATATAAGTCTCCTAATCTTTAAATCTTTCTCATCATAAATTAAATCATATCTTTGAATTGGTGATAATCTCGCATTTTTAGGTGCTATTACCTTCCACCAAATAGTCTTAGGTTTATTAGCTAAATATGCCAATTTAAGGCTGTTTTTCATAGGTGGCTACTACCCTAGCTGGCACTATCTAAACTCTTACCAGGGAGGCTATTAGCACTGCGTAAAGTCATGTTTTTACGGTATTCTCGGTAATTACGTAAAATATCATGAGCACGGCTTAAATTGTACATGTCTTGTGATAATATACCATCTTTCCATTCTAATCTATACATATCTGGATAAGTAGAATCTTGTACTACTTTAATAGGTTTATTCATGAATATCTCTTCTTTCCAATATATTCTTGTTGTGATTGTCTTGATGCATTTCTTTCTCTTTTTATTTTAATATAATCTAATTTAGTTGTTGACATCTGTTTCTTTCTATGATACAATGATTATCAAGCATAGACGTATGCTCTAATCTTTTCTAAAGGAATATATATTTCACATGGTTGATATCTCTCGACAAATAGATTTTTCAAACAATGCTTTGATGAATCTATCTAATACCATAACTGTTACCGCTAATACTTTACTACCTTCTGGAGCGAATGCAAATGTTGTGTTTAATACGCTAACTGGTGCTACAGTTACTTTACCTTCTCCTGCTAAATGTCCAATCGGTACTAGGTTTGATTTCTTCGTAGGAGTGGTTAATACTTCTAATACCTACAAGGTTATTACTGATGCTGCTACTACCTTCTTAGCTGGCGGTGTCTATATGGACAAAGCACTAACAGTCACTCGATATGCAGCAAATGGTAGTACTATTCGTTCTATTAACTTAGCAGGTTCTGCTCAAACTACTGGTGGTGGTACGGTTGGTGACTATTTCAAATGTGTACTTATTTCTCCCACGCAATGGCACATTGAAGGTACTCTTTCCGCGACGGGTACACTTGCTACTCCCTTCGCAACTTCATAAGGAATATCATATAAATGGCTAAAGGTCAAATGAATAAAGATAAAATGAAGAATAAAGCTAAGAAAATGAAAGAAGGTTCTAAAGCTGAAGAAGCTATGGATCGAAAGAGAGGCTACTAATGGACGTAGGTCTCTTATTTTGGTTCTTAATGATTCTAGCAGGAATCTCTCTTATTGGAGGATTTACTGCTTGGAGAGATAGTCCTTTCCTAATAGGCTTTGGATCAGTCGTACAATGGATCCTATTCGCTCTATTAGGTTGGCGTATCTTTGGTCCTATAATTCATTAAATGCTCAATCTTTCAGTTTTGAAAGAGCTGCAAAGAGCAGCTACTTCAATAGAACATAATTTTAACAACAAACTTGATTTAATTTTAACAGAACTTAAATCAATACAAGAAACATTGAAAGAAATAAAATGTCCTTCTGGGACTGGTTAATCAACCTTATTAAATCTTTTCAATCTCCTCCTCGTAAACCTACATATTTAAAGGCTATATTACACATGTCTACTTCAACACTTACGTGGGTACTCCCCACAACTCGCACTGATGGTTCTTCTCTCGCATCTACAGATATTGCATCTGTCTCTATCTTCGATGTCTCTACTGAAGATCCTTCACATCACATGATTGGTTCCGCTGTCGGACCAGCTACTACCTTCACTACCGATATACTTACCGTTGGCTTTCATAACTTTACCGTCGCTGTCGTAGACACTGCCGGTCATGTTTCAGCCGATAGTAACGTCGCATCTGTTGAAGTTAAGTCTACTTTAGCTGATCCTTCTGCTCCTACTGGACTCACAGCAGTTCTAAACTAAATGTCTTTCGCTTCAGTACAAGCGAAGATCGCTAAAAAGGAAGGCGTCTCACGGAAACGTGCAGGCGCTATCCTAGCTTCTTCTTCTAGAAATGCTAGCGCAGCAGCTAAACGTAAAAATCCTAATCTAAAGAAAGTCAAAGGCTAATGTCTATCGCAGACGTCACAGAATCAAATATACTTAAATTAATTTTCAATGCTACTACTTGGGCTAATGTTGCTATTAACGCTACTGCTTCTCCCATTACCCAGATAGCTGTAGCCCTGCATACTGCAGATCCAGGTGATGCTGGTACTCAATCTACCTCTGAAGCTACTTATACTTCTTACGCACGTGTGAATGTGAATAGGGATACAGGTGGTTGGACGGTTTCCGGGACTAATCCGACTGTTTGTTCTCCAGTTGCAGCTATTACCTTTCCTGCAGGTACCGGTGGATCAGGTACGGTTACTCATTTCTCAGTCGGTAAAACTGGCGGTGGTGCCTCTGATATCTATTGGTCTGGTACAGTAACTCCCAATATCGTCACTGGTAATGGCGTTACTCCTCAATTAACTACTGCTTCTACGATTGCATTAGACTAATGATAGTCGAAGCTGTAGGTGTTTCTGCGTCTTCTTTGAAGCCGGAGAATAAAGAACTCTCACAACGTCGAGAAAAAGCCATGTCTGATGCTATTTTATTAGCTTCTGAACAAGGTATAACAGATTCTAAAGAGATTCATAAATTGATGATTCAAGCATATAGAGAAGTTAAGTAAAATGTTTCCGGCATCTACACAACCATCTTTAGGTGCTGTTTTGTCTCAATTACAGAACTATGCAGCTGGAATTAAACAACAAGCAGCTGCAGCTGTAATTGTTATTCAGTCTAATAACATCAACACTGCTTATGTCTTTTCAATGCTCGATCAGTTGTCTGGAGTTATTACAAATTTAAATGCATATAAGAATGTTGTTGGATTAAATACATATGCAACTGCTAACATCCCTGGTTATGCAGGTACTTTAACCAGTGATATAACATCTGTTGTTAATGCGTCTCAAGCATGTATAGATTGGATTATATCTAACTTTCCTAAGGATACAGGTGGTTTTATTCAAGCAGAGAAACTCAATTCTGATGGTACGCGTATTATGTCGGTATTTACTCCTGCACAAACAGTAGGTCTTCAAACTGTTTTGAATGCACTTGTTGCATCTATAAGTTAGTAGGTCGCCAATGGCGATCTCATTCGTATCTGGACAATTCGCTAACACTACTAGCCCGACCACGGGGACGACAATAGTTGCAGTGTTCCCCAGCGGGATTGCTGCTGGTTCTGTAATCGCTGTCGCTGGTTATTTTGATCCCGCCTCAGCAACGACCGTTACAATCACGACCGACAAAGGGGATACAGCAGTCGATTGTGGTCTCGGAAATGTTTCCAATGCGAACATCGGGACCAAAGCCTTTGTTCAGGGATTTCTAAGTCCCACGACCGGATCGAAAACGATTACGGCTACGTTCAACGGAACTATAGGTTACGCCGATATCGGGATATGGGAGATCGCAGGACTGACCGGCGCTGTGTTCGACAAACACGTCGCCACTAACGATGCCACGAACACTAGCCCGAAAAGCAGCGCATCTACCGGAACCTTATCCGCCTCAGCGGAGGCGGCGGTCGGTTTCGGTGTTGCTGGAAACACATTCACGGCAGCGTCTTCGCCCTGGACGCAGGACACCGTTGATGGGAATGGTGCGTTATTCGCGCATCAGGTTTTGAGCTCCAACGCAGCTATAACGCTGACGGCAACGTGCAATTCCACAGATACCCAGATGTGGTGCGTCACCCTCATGTCGGGTGGTGCAAGTAATGTTGCTTCAGCTAGTGGTACAGGAACAGCTACAGGTATAGGTGCTGCTACAGCAGCCTCAGTAGCAGCGGCAAGCGGTACAGGTTCTTCTTCTGTTGTCGGTAAATCTACTTTTAATGCGGTAGCTTCAGCGACAGGTACTGGTTCTTCAACAGTTGTAGGTACAGGAATCAACGTAGCAGTTGGTTCTTCCACCGGAACTGGCGCTGCAACAGGAATAAGTCTTTCTACAGCTGCTTCAACAGCTTCTGCCACAGGTATTGGCTCTTCTACAGTAATAGGCGCAGCTACATTTAATGCAGTTGCAGCTTCTCAAGGTACGGGTACAGCCTCAGGAATTGGTGCTTCAACAGCTGCTTCGGTAGGTAGTGCACAAGGAACTGGTTCTTCTTCCTTCATAGGAACTGGAATAAATGTAGCTGTAGCTTCAGCCACTGGTGTTGGCAGTTCTTCATTTATCGGTGCAAGTACTGCTGTAGCAGTTGGTTCTGCTTCTGGAACAGGTACAGCCTTAGGAGTTGCTTTTTCTACAGGTTCAGTAGCATCTGCTACAGGCACAGGTACAGCAGACGGTATAGGAGCTTCTGTAGCAGCTTCTTTAGGTTCTGCGAGCGGTATAGGTAGTGCAACAGGTATTGGCGCTAGTGTAGCAGCCTCCGTTGCTTCTGCCACAGGTACAGGCACAGCTTCTTTCACAGGCATGGCTACCTTTAATGGTATAGCCTCTGCTTCAGGTGTTGGTAGTGCAGATGGTACTGGAAATGCTCTATTTAACGCTGTAGCTTCATCTTCGGGTACAGGAACTGCAACAAGTATTGGTGCAGTTACATTTAACGCAGTAGCATCTTCAAGTGGTACTGGCACAGCTTTAGCAATATCTTCAGGAGCGACAACAGCTTTAGCTGAAGCTTCTGGTTTAGGAACTGCAGCTGCAGTAGGATTATCTCTTACTACTATCTCAGCCGTAGGCACTGCTTCTGGATTAGGTAAAGCTTTAGGCATATCTTCGCAATTAGTAGTAGGTGGAAGAACTATTGATAGCGAATACATTCACGCACGTCCCTGGCGTGAAGGAATTAGAAAGCTGGATCACCATTATGCAGCAGTAGCTTTAGGAACACGTGGAGGCATACAAAGTGGAAAATCTCGGCGAGCACGGTAGAATTTTAGGTGCTCTAGGAGCTTCTAAAGGTGGATTTGCCAGAGCAGAAGCCTTATCTTCTAAACAATTATCAAAAATAGCGACGCATGCTATCAACACTAGATGGTCGAAGCGGGCAAGTATGCCTACCCTAAATAGTTTGAAGCGGGCAAGTATAACAAAGTAAAAGTGCGGAAGCGCGCACGTATAGGATAAAATGACTGCTAAACAACTTCTTTTAAGTTCTACTGCTCCTGACGGTAGTATGTATGTAACTCAAACAGATGGTAACGGAACACTCACTCGAGGAGGAACTAAACTCTTTGGTTCTAAAGCTAGAGATGGTTCTAAACATATTACATTCACCGATGGAAATGGAACACTAATTTGACTGCAAAACAATTAAAAGGTGCTTTTGCACCCGATGCTTCTTCTTATGTAACTCTTACTGATGGTGCAGGTAATCTTGCTACTGCCGGTGGAGGAATTACTATAGGTACTTCTACTATTACTGGTGGGGCAACTACTCAAGTTCTATTTAATTTAGGTGGTGTAGTATCTTCTGATGCTGGATTTACTTATGCAGGTTCTTCTGGAGCAGTAACGACTGGGGGTCTTCTCAGGACTTCTTCAGCAGGAGCAGCAGCCACTCCATCTTTATCAATTGGAAATACAACTACTGGTTTATACAGTGTTTCTACTACTGGATTAGGCATTTCAATAAACGGTGTTGATAAATTTAACTATAACGTCTCTAATGCAAATTCTTGGACAGCAACAGGAGCTGATATAATAACAACTCAAAGTTCTAGAGCAGCAACATTTATTGTTTCTTCTGGAGTTAACAGTTATCAATGGACTAACGGCAGTGGTTTTGGAGCTTCAGCAAGCGGTGTATGGAATTTCAGAAATAATGGTAATACTCAAAGTTTTAATTTAGCGACTACAGCAGCTTCGGGACCCATTCAATTTGTAGATGCAGGTTCTTTTTCTGCTAATACTACAGTAGCTACAGTTTTAGGTTCTGTAGGTCCAGCAGGTGCTCATACAACAGTTCAAAAATGGTTAACTATCGTAGATAGTGGTGGTACTACTGGATATATTCCTATTTTTTAAATGTCTAAATTAATTTTAAATAATGTAGTAAGTCAGGGAACTTTAGTTACTGCGGCTAGTACACTGAATAACAATAGTTCTTCTACTGTTACAGCAATAGAAAATACGTTATCTAGGGATGGTACATCTCCTAATTATATGAATTCTGAATTGGATATGAATTCTAATGAAATCATAAACCTAGGAAGTCCTTCTACAGCTAATTCAGCTGTACGTTTAAGTGATTTAAATAATACTATATTTGGTCCATCTGGTCCTGTCCTTTACGCAGCAGTGTTTTCAGGAGACACAGCAGGAGATAAAATAGCAGCTGCTATTGCAGCTCTTCCATCTACAGGAGGTATTGTAGATGCTAGAGGTTTGTCTTCTGGTGGGGTAATTCCAGGTTTTACTATAAGTAAAAATAATGTTCAAATATTAGGTCCTGTAGGTTCATTTAATGTAACAGGAACTATAAATATATATAATCCGACAGGTATTTCTTCTGTAAGTTGGTTGGGTTGTGGATCTTCTTCAACAGGAAAAGGAACTAACTTTACTTGGAGAGGTGACACTACGTCTCCTATGTTTAGAATACGTGGTTGTAGAGATTCTTCTTTCAAAGATTTTATAATTAATTCATCTATTAATTTTCCTTTAGCCGAAGGTATTAGATTAGAGACAGCAACTGGAACAACGTCTACTAATAGACATTTTCAAAATATAACCATGAATGGTACTAATTCAGCATCAGCTGGTCTTACTAAAGGATTTAGATGGTGTATTGGAGATGATACTTCTGATGGGGCTGGTGGTGATGTTAATAATGATTTAGATGGAATTTATGATTGTATCGTTGAAAACTTTTTTAATGCTGCTTATAGCATAGAACATTCTCAATCTAAAACCCATACATTTATTAACTCTACATTTTTAAGCGGTAAAAGAGGAGTCTCTACTACTCAAGCTACTAATTCGGCTAATAATTCAGGAAGTTTTAGGTGGTACGGAGGTGGTGGAGGTTCTTGTTCTATAGCCGACTTTGATATCGGTAATCCCGATGATGTTGTATCTATTATAGGTTCTAATACAGAAGGTTCCAGTAGATTACTATTAACTGGGGGTCCAAGTTCTGGTCTTGAACCTATAAATATTATAGGTTGTAGATGGGCTGCAAATAATATTAATGCTGATGATCGTGTTATATGGTTTAAATTTAGAGGAAATATTAATTTATTAGGAAATATATTTCAGAGCCCAGCGGCAGGGCATAGCCCAGCATTTTTTATCTCAAACGGAGGTTTAGCTTCTAGATCAACAGCTATTGGTAATATAATAACTTGGAATTCTGCAACAGCTTCTAGTAATCCATTTCTCGGAGATGGTCCTTGTTGGGAAACTGTGGGAAATATGATTGTAGATAATTCTAATAATCAGTTTGTCTTGCCTACTCTTTTCCCCAATAATGTAGTGACTAATTCAATACGTGGAACAGCAGTTACATTTGCAAATAGACCTTCTACGGCAGTTGAAGGAATGTTAGTTTCCTTTACAGATAGTACTACAGCTATATGGGGAGCAACTATAGCTGGAACAGGTTCTAATCATGTACTTGGTTATTACAACGGAACTAATTGGACAGTCGCAGCATCATGATTTATACTTTAACATTGACTGAACAAGAACTTTTAATTCTTTCTGAATCTTTAGGCAACATGCCTTTTAAGACGGTCTCAGGATTAATTGTTAAGTTACAACAGCAGGTTAATGAACAAAATAAACCTAAAATAGAAGAGAAAGAATAGTTCTTGTGGGAAGACCTAAGAAGACCGTTCTTGAGGCCCAACGTAGTGAAATCAGATTAAAGTGTGAATTAGACTTTATCTTTTTTATTAATACTATTCATCCTTTACGTTTACTAGGTTCGATTCATTTAGAAATATGTCGGTGGTTATCAGCTTCTAACGCTAATAGTTATCAGCTTCTTTTACTACCACGTGACCATATGAAGAGTGCTATTGCTGCTTATTGGGTAGCTTGGCAACTTACTAAAGATCCTACTCTCAGAGTTCTTTATATTTCTTCTACTTCATTGTTAGCTACTAAGCAGTTAAAGTTTATTAAAGATATATTTACCTCCACTAACTATCGTTTATTGTGGCCAGAAATGGTTCATATAGATGAAGCTAAACGAGAAAAATGGACAGAACGGGAGATATCAATTGATGATCCTAGACGTGCTGCTGAGTCTATTCGTGATCCTTCCATTATTACTGCTGGCCTTACCACTAATATTGTGGGGCTTCATTGTGATATTATTGTGTTCGATGATGGAGTCACTGCTTCTAATGCTTACACGGAAGAAGGTCGTGAAAAGACTCGAGAACAATATGGTTACTTATCGTCTATTCAAAGTACCCACCCACGTGTCTTAGTTGTTGGTACACGTTATCATCCTAAAGATATCTATCCTCATTTACAAGAAATGACAGTCGATGAATATAATGACTACGGTGAAATCATACATAGACGGCCTCTTTACGATGTTAAAGAATATCCCGTCGAAAGTCTCGGGGACGGTACCGGAGAATTCTTATGGCCTAGGCAGCAACGTTACGATGGAAAATGGTTCGGTTTCGACCAAAAAATATTGGCTGAAAAACGGTCGCAGTATATCAACCAAACTCACTTTAGAGCCCAATACTATAATGATCCCCATGACGTCGATTCATCTCCAATTGGAAAAGACCTCTTCCAGTACTATGAACCCGGCCATCTTAGTGTACGAGACGGTAGATGGTTCTTTAAGGGCAATAGACTTAACCTCATTGCGGCAGTCGACTTTGCATATACCACAGGGCTACGTAGTGACTATACTTCAATCGTCATTGTTGGAGTCGACGGGAAACTCAACTACTATATCTTAGAAGTTGAAAGATTCAAAACTACTAAAATATCTGAAGTCTATAAACGTCTCTTCAAGATGTACGAGAAATGGGGCTTTAGAAAGCTTATGGCAGAAACAACTGCCGGACAAAGAATGATTGTTGAGGACATACGTGACAACTATATCAGACCAGCTGGTCTCTCTCTCTCAGTCGAAGAATACTCCCCATCTAGGTTTGAAGGATCGAAGGCGGAGCGTATACTCGCAGTCCTCGAACCACGGTACCAGAATCGTCAGATCTGGCATTACGCGGGGGGCAATTGTCAGGTTTTAGAAGAAGAACTTATTCTTCAGAATCCTCCACATGATGATTGCAAAGACGCTTTAGCCTGTGCAATCAAGAATGTATTAGCACCAATGACACTTAACCAACATAAAACAGATAAACCCTTATTTACATACCACCCACGCTTTGGAGGCGTAGTATAAATGCCTATTGATCAAAACTTTGACCACCCTGCTCCTGGTCCTGATGGAACAGTCGTAACACCTAACGTACAAGACACGGATACTATGGAGTCGCCGGCTTATCGGCAAGGACGTGAAGCATTGAGAATTTCAAGACAAGTACGAAAGAATCTTAAAGAACAGCCATAAATGACTGGTTCTGTACTCTCATTAGAAAATGTAATAGGATCTGGTCAACCGACTGGATTCTTAGTACCTGATAGATTGGCTATTAGGTTAACGGAGAAATTTGTAGAATGGAACGTATTACGTCAACGGAAGGTCAACGACTGGGAAGAGATCCGTCGATACATATTCGCAACGGATACAACTCAGACGTCGAACGCTACTCTACCGTGGAAGAACAAAACAACGGTGCCAAAGTCCTGTCAAATTCGGGACAATCTTTTAGCGAACTACATCGCTACATTGTTACCCCAGCGTAAGAATATTTACTGGGAAGCTAATGAACTAGATGATCAGCAAGTTCTTAAACGTGATGCTATTATCAATTATATCGGCTGGGCTATTGATCAGCCTCACTTCATCACTGAATTAGAAAAGATTATTGCTGATTATATCGACTTTGGTAATTGTTTCGCTACTGTTCAATGGGTGGACAACCGAGCTGAACAATTACCAGGAATGATGCAAACAGGATTTATTGGTCCTGCTATTAAGAGGTTATCTCCTCTTGATGTAGTGATGAATCCTACTGCTGAATCATTTTACCATACTCCTAAGTTTGTTAGATCTATTATATCTTTAGGTGAACTAAGAGAATATTTAGAACGTCTATCAACAGATGAGACTAGAGGTGACTATGAAGTTCTTTTCGACTATCTTAAAAACCTTCGCTTCAAAGCCAGAGAATTCCAAGGAGAATGGACACAGCGTGATCGCCTTTATGCTATGGATGGCTTTACTAGTTTTCGTAATTACTTGCTTTCTGACTACTGTGAAGTAATTACCTTCTATGGCGACTGGTATGATTATGTAAATGATGAATTCCAAAAGAATAGAATTATTACAGTTGTGGACAGACATAAGCTCATCGCTAACCGTCCCAACCCTTCTTTTTATAGTTACCCTCCTATATTCCATGTTCCATGGCGTCGAAAACAGGATAATCTTTGGGGTATGGGCCCTCTCGATAATCTTATCGGAATGCAGTATCGCATGGACCATGTGGAAAATCTCAAAGCGGATGTCTGGGACTTCACAGCCTTCCCAGTGCAAAAGATTAAAGGATTCGTAGATGACTTTACTTGGCAACCAGGTGAAAAGATTTACGTTACTGAAGAAGGTGATGTAGACATTGTTTCACCAGATGTTAATGCTCTCAATGCCAACCTTGAACTCGACCGTATTGAACGCCTCATGGAGGAAATGGCAGGAGCTCCGCGAGAAGCCATGGGTTTTAGAAGCCCTGGCGAAAAAACAAAATACGAAGTCCAGCGACTTGAGAATGCAGCTGCAAGATTATTTCAAAACAAAATAAAACAGTTTGAAATACAACTTGTTGAGCCTTTGCTTAACGCTATGCTTGAATTAGCTAGACGTAATCTTACTGGTGTTCAGATTATCCAGGTATTTAACGATAAACTCCAAGCGGCCACTTTTCAGGAGCTTACCGTGGAGGATATCACGGGTATTGGCCGTATTAAGCCTATTGCAGCAAGGCACTTTGCAGAACAAGCAGAACTGGTACAGAATCTCACCTCCCTCGCTGGCAGTCAACTCTGGCCAATAGTTCAACCACATTTCTCAGGAGTCAAACTCGCACAGATGTTTGAGACTTCCTTTAATATGAAAGATTATCATATCGTCACACCTAATATCGCTCTGGCTGAACAAGCAGAGATGCAACAGCTTTCTCATTCTTTGGAAGAGCAAACGCAGAAGATGATTAGTACGCCGACCGGCATGGGTGATGATTTTGATATACAACCTGGGTCTCCTGTTCCACAGATGGCCCAACAAATGCAACCGCAACCCATGACCAATGGACCAGGATAAATGCTGACTAAATGGACGCAACATCTTAAAGAAACTAAAGATCAAGAAGACTTTAAGGAAAGCATCTACAGAGCACGATCAGTCTTAGATAGACTTAGAGCGATGTGCGACGAGTTCGAAAGCGCCGTAGAACGTTCTGAACAGTCTCCTAAAGTATATGATTGTGCAAACTGGAGTCACTTACAAGCTCATTATAACGGTTTTAAACAGTGTTTATCTCAATTCAAAAGTCTCCTAGATCAAAGAGATACAGATGACCGACGACCTGTTTTTACCAAATAATGAAATTGTAATAGACCCTAATAAGAACTACCTTCCTGATTATGTCGGTGAAGGCAAGAAGTTCAAAACGCCTGAAGATCTTGCCAAAAGCAAGTATCACGCAGATACATATATCAGTCTTCTCGAAAAGCGCCTAGATCAAAAGGAAGCTGAACGACAAGAACTAAAGAAAGAATTCGAGACAAGGGCAAGACTCGAAGAGTTGATTACTCAACTTACTAATAAAAACCCAACTACTACCACTATTCCAAATACCCCGGAGAGCAAAGTAGAGTCGCAGGTTATAGCCCCAGCACTTGATTCAACCAAGATCGACGAACTAGTTTCCACTAAGATCAGCCAGTGGGATACTCATAAACGTCAGACTGCGAATGTCGCAGAAGTGCGCGGAAAGCTGACAGAACGTTTTGGAAGTAATTTTTCAGAAGTTCTAAAAGCAAAAGCAGATGAACTGGGAGTTTCTCCGACGTTCTTGAATAGCTTAGCTAAAGATCATCCTTCTGTTTTGTATAAAACCTTAGGTCTTGATCAGCAAGTTCAACCAGTAAACATGCATGCTCCTACTACCACACAGCGCTTTGCGCCTCAAGGAGAGAAGAAGCGTACTTGGTCTTACTATCAAGAAATGAAGAAGACAGACCCAGACACCTACAATAACCCACGAACTGCTCTACAGATGCAACGTGATGCCATTGAACAAGGTGATGCCTTTCAAGATGGTGATTATCACAGAGATTTCTCAAAGCCGTTCTCTCTCACATAACTTAACAACATAAAGAAATTTAACAATGGCTAGTGGTTTTACTACACTTACGAACGAACATTTGATTCGTTCCAACGTGTGGGAACGACAACTTAAAGAGCTTTTGCTTGATGATCTGAATGCGACGAAGTTTGTTCGCATGATTCCCGATTTTACGGACGGCACTACGCTGAATATTCCGTCGCTCGGTGAAGCTGAAACCGCGGACTTTGCAGAAGGTAATGCTATAAAGTATAATAAGATGGACACAGGTAATTTTACCTTTACCATTGATCAGTATATCTATAGTGCAAATTCCATCTCTGCTAAGTTTAAGCGTGATTCTTGGTACTCCCAGGAAGTCATGGCTGCTTTCGTTCCACGACAGCACCGTGCCCTCATGGAGCGTATCGAGGCTCGTATTCTCAGCCGTGGTAATGCTGGACAGACTGCTTCGAATTTGAATGCTATCAACGGTGGTAATCACCGCTTTGTTGGCTCAGGTACAAGTAACTCTATTGCTCTACAGGATTTCGCTAAGGCGCAGTTTGCACTTCAACGTGCTAACGTTCCTCTTCGTAATCTCTGTTGCGTAGTCGATCCTTCCGTTGCCTACACACTACAGACACAGACTAACCTCGTTAACCTTTTGACTCCCAACCAACGTTGGCAGCCAATTGTGAATAACAGTGCAATGACTGGCTTCCAGTTTATGTACAATATTTACGGGTTTGACGTCTATGTCTCTAACTATCTGCCACGTGGTATATCGGAAACGGTAAACAGCGTGGTGCTCACCAATGGTGTCGCTAATCAATTCTTCTCAGCTGCCGCCGGGGACATTATGCCCTTCGTCGGTTGCTTCCGTCAAATGCCTACCGTCTACTCGGAGTTCAACAAAGATCTCCAGCAAGAGGAGTATATGACGATTACCGAATACGGTTATAAGCTGTATCGTCCTGAGAATTATATTCAGATTATGACCGATACCACCATCGTCACCTAATAGGAGAACTCTATGACTGTACTTACATCTCTGACGGGTACTCAGAACTATTTCGATAACGATGGTCTCTTCCGACGTTATGGAACGGATAAAACTGTTCCTGCTACAGGCGGTGAATATAGGAATCCTAGTGAAACTCGTGAAATCGAGTTTATGCTAGATTTGACTAAACTCACTACAACTGCACAGATTATCGACGAACAAGTCTACATGCCTTTAAACGTGTGGGTTGAATCTGCCGATATTGACGTTCAGATTGCTGGCGCTACTGGTACTACCTTCTCTGTTGGACTCGTTAAGTCTTCAACACGAGATAGTGCCGATGCCACAGATGCTGCTATTATCGCAGCTGAAGTGACTGGCGTTTGGTCTGTCTTGGGCAATAAGCTTACTTATTTCCCTGGCGTTGCTAAGGCTGGTTCAGTTCTAGGCACTACTACTACAACTAGTAATGCTCCGAGCTACTTTACCGCTAAGATCACTGGTTCGACCTTTACAACGGGTCTTATCAAGGTTCGTATTCGGTATCGCTCTGGTACTGTGACTACCCAATAATATGTGGGGGGCGCAAGCCCCCTACTATTAAGGAAAATAAATGTTTGAATGGACTATTAACATTGGTTCTCTTCTAATTATGGCAACAACAGTATTTACATTAACGGGGCTATATTGGAGATTAAAGAACGATACAACTAATTTTAGAGAAGATGTAGTTGATATTAAATTAGAATTAAAATCTCTTAACAAAGTTATAGTTGATTTAGCATTACAAACACAACGTTTAGACATAATGGAAAAAACTTTATATGAACTTAGACATGGTCAAGGATTAGTTAAATGACTAAGATTGTTTTAACACAATTAGCGAATCTTCAGAATGAAAACACAGCCGTCTCTGAAGTCAACGCTAATTCTGATACAATTGTTTCTAGTTTTGATAATACTCTATCTCGTGATGGTACTACTCCTAATCAGATGATGAATAATCTGGATATGAATAGTAACCAGATTTATAATTTACCTTCTCCTGGATCAGCCACATCTCCAGCTAGATTACAAGATGTTACTACGTCTACTATAATTTCTTCTGTCCCTCCAACAGGTACCTCGGGGGCAGTCGTAGGTTTTCTTAATGGAAACAATACATACTCAGGGAATGAAATATTCTCTGGTAATAATACTTTCTCAGGTACTAACACTTTTACTAATGCTGCTCCTATTACGGTAGGAGCTAATGCTGGTAATAATGGTTTAATAAATTTTAAAGGATCTACTAGTGGAACCACAACCGTTCAAGCTACTGTTGTTGCTTCTGGTAGCCTCACTCTTCCTGCCGCTACCGATACTCTTGTTGGCAAAGCTACTACAGATACATTAACTAATAAAACTCTAGATACAGCAGGTACTGGAAATGTTATCAAATTTGGAGGCGTTACTTCTTCTACAGTCACCGGCACTGGTGCTGTTGTTCTTGCTACTAGTCCAACTCTTATTACCGCGACGTTAACTACTCCGACGTTAACTGGAGTTACTAATGGTAGTAATGCTGCTGCCGGTAATGTTCAAGAATACCAAGAAAGTGTTATTGCTTTAGGTTCAGCAACATCTTTAACTAGCGGAGCTACTTTAAACTCTAATGCTAAAAATTTAACAAGTCTTACTTTAGGAGCAGGTGATTGGGAAGTTGCTGGTAATGTAACTTTTGTTGGGACATCTTCTACAGCATTGTCTTGCACTATTACAGGATTGTCTACGACATCTGTAACATTTGATCAAACGAATGGTAGAACTAATATTGTAATTCAAAGTACTCTTAACAATACAAATACTGCTACGACAGCAAATGTTAATCAATTAATAGGACCCCTTCGATTTTCTTCGTCAGGCTCTCAAACAATTAATCTTGTTGTTCAAGGTACATTTAGTGCAAGTACCTTAAGTGCTTATGGAATACTTAGAGCAAGAAGGGTTCGTTAATGTCTTTAATTCAAAAGAATCAACAACGTTGGGATAATATGCATATTCATGCATCTCGTGTCGATGGTTTAGCTAATGTTGCTAAAAGATTGATTAATCCTATGGCTAAAGAACGCTATCAATATATTGAAGCAACAACAGGAGTTCCCTGGTTTATTATTGCTGTTATTCATGAACGTGAAGCTTCTCAGAATTTCTCTAGGCAATTAGCTCAAGGTGATCCTCTCTCTCAAGTTTCTACTCATGTTCCAAAAGGGCGCGGACCCTTTCTTAATCATCCTAATGATCCTCCTGGTCACGATGCTTTTTATCGTGGCGCTTTAGATGCATTAATTGATTGTGCTCCTCATGCTTCTAAATGGAAGGATTGGTCTCCTGGCGGAGCTTTAACTCTGTTAGAAGAATATAACGGTCTTGGTTATTATAATAAAGGTATACCAAGTCCTTATGTTTGGTCAGGTTCTGATCAATACACTACAGGTAAATACGTTGCCGATGGAGTCTTCAGTTCTACTACAATTGATGTGCAACCAGGCTGTGCTCCTATCATAAAAATTATGATGCAGTTAGATCCAACTATTAAGTTTGGAACGCCTATTATAAAAATTACTCCCACTACAATTCCCACTACAAAGGATAATAAAATGTTCAATTGGAAAACTACAACTGCTGGTATTGCCGCAATTCTTGCTGCTATTGGTACTATGTTTACTTCAACCGGGACTCTTGATTGGTCTCACCTTTCAACTGTAATCCCTGCAGTTCTTGCTGCTATCGGCTTGATGTTCGCTAAAGACTCTGACGTGCATTCTACTCCAGCAGAAGTCCAGAAGTCTGGTGCTATTGCTGAATTAACTAAATGAGTCCAGCATTAATAGCCTTCATTATTGAAACAGTATTGCCGTATGTTCTTAGGAATCTTCCGGCAATACTGAAATTCATTTCTGAAATTAATCCACAGGCTCATGCTCAGATTGTGAATACTGTTAAACAAACTGATCAAGGACCTGGATTTGATTGGCACAGTGGTCCTTAAATGAGTATGACTCTATTAGAGATAGTTCAGAATATTTTATCTGATTTAGATTCGGATGAAGTAAACTCTATCTCAGATACTACTGAGTCTTTACAAATAGCTAATATTGTAAAGACTAAGTATAATGATATTGTCTCTAGGTCTTCTTTACCTGAACACCATCGTCTTATTCAATTGAATGCATCAGGAGATTCTCTTAAACCTGTCTTGATGTATGCTCCAGCTGGAACTAATCAGATAGATTGGATTAAATATTACAATGCTGATCCTAGTCTAGCTGTATTAGAGTTTGAATATGTTCGGATAGTTCCATTAGAACAGTTCTTATCTACAATAAATCAGATGAATCCGAATGATTCTAATGTTGGTAGTTGGACATTTAATGAACCTCCTTATAATTTCAACTTAAGGTTCTTTAATGATAAGCAACCACAGACATGTGCAATCTTAGAGAATTATTACATTCTGTTTGATATGTATAATTCAGCTATAGAGTCTACCTTACAAACAAGTAATTCTATGGTATCTGCACAGATCATGGTGCCATTTACCATGACGGATACTTTTGTTCCAGATATTGATGATGCAAATTTTGCATTGTTGCTTGCAGAAGCCAAGTCTAATGCATTTGTAACTCTTAAGCAAACTGTTAATCCTAAGATTGACCAGGAAACTAAACGACAGTGGTCTTCAGTTCAGAAGAACAAAGGACTGTTTAACGCTCCTACTTACTTTGATGCTTTACCTCATTTCGGAAGGAAATAAAATGCAAACAGAAAACCATGAAGAACTTCCACATCCTGCTCCAGGACCTGGAGAAGCTGAATATGAACATAAAGGTACTCAATTAGCTATGAATACGCCTAAAGCGGCTAATGATAATCGAGAAAGTAAGCAGATATCTGATCCTTATATGGATGCCATGATTGATCAAAGTTGGAAAAAATTAAGCAAGGACTTGGGTAAACCTGCTCTTACTCTAGTTCCAAAACCGGATAGATAATGGCTTCACTATTTCATAACTCTACGACTGATGACCATATCAAGACCAACCGTAGCGAAGATCGTATAATTACATTTCAACTTATTGACGAACAAGCTCCTAAAAACTCACTTGGTCTAGCCGACCCCCGCCTCTTTAAAGGTGGAAACAGGCTCCATGCTCAACGCGATGGAGAAGGTCTGTGGTATCTTAAATACGAGATGGGAGCTATTCCTCCTGCTTTAAACCAACGTTGGACACACTTTAGTCGCTGTGTCACAGATGTTGAGGATTATTATAAGCAGAGGAACCTCTCTATAACCCGTATTGAAGAATAATCATTGCCTCAGAATAATAACTTACAAGTACAGAATAGTTTTATAGGTGGTTTAAAGACCGAGTTCACTGGACTTAATTTTCCAGAGAATGCTGTCACAGACACTGACAATTGTATTTACTCCGTCATTGGGGACGTCACTCGCCGTGGTGGCATTAATTACGAAGGTAATTTTCAACTCAATGCTATCGGAGTCTCCGCTGCGGCTAAATCATCCTTTAAGTGGGAGAATGTAGGCGGAGACGGTTCAACCCAGATGGTAGTGCAACAAATTGGATCTAATCTATATTTTTATAAGTCTAGCGCTGCTAGTGTTGCTTCTCCTCTCTCTACCCAGAAGTTAGCTTCTACAATCTCTATATCTACCTTCCTTGTCTCAGGAAGTGCAGCCGATCCATCGCAGTATGAATGTACATACGCTGCGGGGAACGGCTATTTATTTGTCTATAATCCAGTCTGTGAACCATTTTATGTTTTATATAATGGTGTCTCTACTATGACTGCCACAGCAATTACTGTACAGCAGAGAGACTTTGCCGGTATACCTGAACCTGGTGTCGCATTTAATTTTAGACCTTCAACACTTACTCCAGAGCATCAATATAATTTACTTAACCAAGGTTGGGGATCAGACTGGTCTACTTCATCTACAACAAGTATAGTTATTGCAAGTGGTACGCCAACTGTTGTTTTTACAGTTGCTTCAAGTAGTTTATCTATTATTGTAGGACAGGTAATTAATGCTTTTTGGCCTACCAATCCTTCTATTTTTATTAAAGGTACTGTTACTTCCTATGTAGGTAATGTGTTAACTATAGCTCAAACTTCTAGTTTTGGTGTAGGTCAAACAGTTAATGCTTGGACTATTACACCTATTCCTAATTATATAGATACTTTTTTTACTAAGGCTAAAGTTGGTCTTGGAGGAGATACGGCTGTTGCAGCTTTTAATTTAAATGCGTATCCGTCTAATGCAGAACAATGGTGGCAATATAGATCAACTAATGTAACTGCTGCTACTCCTGATGGTACTTTTAAACCGTCTTTAACAACAGATTATGTTGTTTTAAATAATAATCAAGCACCACAAGGTTCAATTATTTTAAATGCATTTAATCAGACTAGATCTACTGTTTCAAGTGTTTTAGGTTTAACTGATGTAATTACCTTAGCACGTCCTACTAATGGAGCGTGGTTTCAAGGTAGAGTTTGGTATACGGGTATAAATGCTTCACAACAAGCTGTTGGAGATGCTCCATTTTATACTTGGACAGAGAATATTTATTTCTCACGTATTATAACGAATGTTAATCAAGTAGGATATTGTTATCAACAAAATGATCCTACTGGTCCAGACTTTTTTGATGAGCTTCCAGATGACGGTGGAGTGATTTATATTCAAGGATCAGGTCAGATTTATAAACTATTTCCAGTACAGAATGGAATGCTTGTATTTGCGGCTAATGGTATTTGGTTTATTACAGGATCTACAGGAATAGGATTTATTGCGAATGACTATACTGTCACGAAGATATCCGGCGTACGCTGCGACTCCTCGACATCTTTTGTCGACGTCTTGGGGTGGCCGATCTTTTGGAACGAGGAGGGAATTTACACCGTCACTCCCAGTCAGCAAGGAGGAGGTTTGGAAGTCAACAATCTCGTTATCGGGACGATCGCATCCTATTATAACTCTATACCCTTGGCATCGAAGAAATTCGCTCGGGGAGCCTACAATCCCTTAGAATATACGACGACATGGTTATTTCGCAGTACACCTGAATCTTCTATAACAGATAGATATCAATATGATAAAGCATTGGTTCACAATGCAGCTAATAAGGCTTTCTATGTTTATTCTTTTTCCGGCAACACTCGTATTCATGACGTTATCTATGTCTCTAGCCCTGGTTCCTCTGGAGCTCCTGACCCTACCGTAAAATATATCGTTTCTTCTGGTACTAATGTTACATTTGCAGAAGAGAACGATTTTTCTACCTTTACAGACTTTGCCAGCGGCACACCAGTAAACTTTGTTTCTACATTCACGACTGGGTACATGCTACATGGCAAAGCTGCTATGAAGTTCCAAGTGCCGTATGTCTATATGTTCCTGAATTCAAATGATGGCTCTTACAAGATCAATGGCCTTTGGAACTATTCTGCTACTGGTAATTCAGGTAAATGGACTAATACTCAGATCTTTACTTTGATAGATAGCAATTACGATAAGATGTTTAACAGAGTTCGAATCAGAGGACGCGGTAACGCTTTACAACTTAAAATAACTTCAGAAGATGGACAACCATTTGATTTTAGTGGTTGGGCTCTTTATGAGAATATCAACGTAGGAATATAATGTTTACGGATATGGCAAGCCCTGCTGGGTTAGGATTAGAAGCTGGAGGTTTAATTGGTCAAGGTGTTGGTGCATATATGGGTTATCAAGCTCAGCAAGGTATCAGCCAAGCTAATCAAAACATAGCTAAAGACCAGCAAGCTATTAATGAACAGAATCTTATTCAGATGAAGTTGAATGCTAGACGTGCACAGACTGAGGTTATTCGGAATGCTCAGAGTGCTAGATCTTTGGCATTAACTTCAGCCACGGGACAAGGTGCTCAGTTTGGTAGTGGTCTCCAAGGTGGATACGGTCAGATCCAAGGTAGAGCAGGAACTAACTTGTTAGGTATTAATCAAAATCTTAAGATTGGTGAGACTATTTCTACATATAATCAAGATATTACTAATCAACAGTTGGCTTTGTCTAAGTATCAAGGTCAAGCAGCTACAGCTGGTGGTATTAGTTCTATGAGTTCTGGAGCCTTCTCATTAGGACAAGGTTTAGTCTCTTATGGTACTCCATCTAAATATAACCCAGGAGCACCTGGTTATTAATGTACGCACCTCTCGATCAAACTTTTGAAGACACCCCAGCGTTGACATTGTCATCGGCTAAGATGCCTATGTCTCCTGACGTAGCTAGTCCACTTGCTGGTAGAATATCTTGGTCGTTTGATAAACCTTATGCTGATGTTTATAATTCTTTAACTGGTGGTTATGAAGATGATTTAAGAGGTAGTCTTGCTGCAGAAGAGACTAAGACTCAGACAGATGATATTGCTTCGGTTCTAAGACGTAATCCTTATTCAGTTAATGCGAATACTTTATCTTCAATGCTTGCTGCTAAGAATCCGGTAGATGTAGTTGAACGTAAATACGCAGATAAAGCTGTTAATAGTCTAGTAGATTATACAGATAATTCTGTAGATGAAGCTTCTACTGAACTTAGAGATGCAGCTAAAGAAGATCCTGTCGGAATGGCAGATGATTTAGGAACAGGTAAAAGTATATTAGCTCGTCGTCAGATTCTTTTAAATGGACTAATTGATGCGCAATCTACTTATAAAGCTCAATCATATTTTGGTTGGGGGTTAGATCAACTTAAGTCTTTTACTCAGATTTATCCAGAAGTTAAACTTAGAGGTAATGTCCCTGGAGTTGGAGCTTTTGAAGGCGGTCTTCTTGGAGAACAGTTAGAGAAGCAACGTATAGGTCTTTGGGATCTTCCTGATGATGATCAGTTTGCTTCTGCATACCAAACTAAACTTAAGCAACTTAAACAAGATAATCCATCTATGGCTGTTGCTTGGGCACAGGCTATGTATGGTCAGTCTCTTTCAGATAGATTCATTAATAATGCTTGGACTGTTTTAAGTGCTTTAGATGTTAAATCAGCTGCCATATTAGGTAAAGGATTATCTAAGGTGGCTGTTAGACGTTCAGCTATTAAAGGTTTAGTTGATAATATTACTGATGAAATGGCTAAAGGTGACATAGTTCCACCTTCAGTATCTGTTCCTGAGGCTTCAGGACGTATTGTTGATGCAGCTTTACAACAGACTGTTAACCGCATTGTTGATCAAGAAGCCACACGTATGACTCCAGAGCGTACAGCGATGGAAGGTATGATGAGTGTGATGAAAGGTGATAGAGATTTAGCTGTTGCTAATACTCCTGAACGTGTTCAAGAAGTAATTAAGGGTATGGAGCAAACTCTTGAATTTGGTAAGGATATAAAGGATCCAGAAGCTCTTGCTAATCTTGAACAAATAAAAACTCAATTAGATGAATATAAGAAAGCTAATGAATTAGCAGCTACTAAACCTCAGCTTGCTCGTGAGATATTTAATCGTTTAGTAGAGAAGCATGATAATTTTGTCGGAGAGTTTATGAATACTACACTTGCTATGCAGCGAGTGTTACGTATTGGAAATGTGTTAGCTAATCGTAAGGTTTTAGAGAAAGTTTGGGATGAGATTAAAGGTAGATCGATGGGTCTATCTGATAATGTTATTGATATGTCTTTACCTAAACCTAATAAGTTAACTGGTAATTATGACGTAGATACTGTCTTTGGTCGTAATTCTGCAGAGTTATTTAACAATAAAGAAGAAGCTATTAATACAGTTGAACATAACGGTCTTAGAGTTGTTATGATTGATGGTCAGAAGCTTGAAGGTGTTAAGCCTGGTGAGAGTGGTGTATCAATAGGAAACGTCGGTGGTAAATATTATGCCTATGTTTCTCGGCCTATTAAAGAAATTGAACATTATATTCGAGATGGTGTGATTGAAACAGAAGAATCTAAAGCTGGAAATCATGGTCTTCTTAACAGTTTAGGTTTAGGTTGGGGAAGAACTCCTGATGAAGTATTGCCTTCTTTAGAGAATATGAATCGTAAGATTGCTATCTATGGTCCTGCAGCTATGCGTGAAATATTAGAAAAGCATATATCTTCAGATGTTCAAGCAGCTAAAGCTAGACTTAGAGGTGCAAGTCCGCAAGAAGTATTTGCAAATCTAGGTAAAGGTTCTCAGTTTCAACGAATGTTAGATGATCTTCAACGTTCGATGAATCTTGATACTGGTAAGCCTGGGAAGTTTTTAGATAGTCCTCAAGATGTCTATGCATATTATATGCAGAACTTTAAACGTGTTCCTGATCCTGTTGAATATGATGGATACTTTGCAGCTAAGCGCGGTATGGCTGCTGACTATAATTTTCGTAATTTGATGGAGATTAAGAATTCAGCTAGGGCTGGTAATGAAGAACATCGTTTTTATACTGTTGGATTAGATGGTAAGACTTATTCTAAATGGATAGTCGGTGCAGTTATTAAACCTGAAGGTGAGATAATTACTCAACGTGCAGCTGGAGAACTTCCTGCTGCTCCTGTTGATTCTAGGGTTGAACGTACTTTAACAACTGCTCATAACATTCCTTTTGAAACTAGGACGTTTACAGGAGAGAGTGGTAGAACGTATACAGTCGCAGTAAGTCCTGGAAAAAGATCTACTGCACGATTGAGTATACCTGGTGATGCAGTAATTGCTTATACTGGTGAACATGCTGAAGAATTAAAGATTCAGAAGGCAGATACTTTTGCGAGATCAGCTATTGGTAATGAAATTATACCAAAACTTCAAACTGGTCAGTATAAGTTAGTTAAGATTTGGCGGACTCATGAAGATCCTTTGAATGGATTTAGTGGTATTGAGACTCAACGTCCTCAGTATATTATAACTAAGAATGTAGAAACACGTCCACTTTCATTTGATCAGATACCTCGTCTTCCTGGTTTTCATCTTTTATATGAACATCCTTGGTATATGAAGCAAGCAGACATTCGTAGGAATACTGTGGGTGATACTACTTACCATTGGTATGAAGGTGATGCGACAGCTATGCTTCTTCAAAATCGATTGATGGGTGAAGATCTTTCTAAGATTATGAATGAAGTAAGAAATCATTTATTAAATAAAAGAGATGCAGAAGCTGAATTAGCAGCTAAACAATTACCTATTAGTTGGAAAGAACTTAAGAGTTGGTTTGAAGAAAAGAGAGGACCTGGAGGAGAAAAGATTCGTCCTAGGTTTAATCTAACTGAAGACTTTAGAGTAGTTCCTAAAGATAAGCGAATTATCGACATGGATAATTCTTTGGCTCAGAAATATAAAGATTTTAACTTTAGAGATGGTACTAGATTTGGATCTCCGGCACGACAGTTTCAAATAGAGTTTACTGGACAACGTGATGCCTATGAAGTCATGGAGATGAATAATAAAGGTACTCGTTATAATCCTCAATATAGCTATGATCCAGCACAGCCGATGGATCCTATCACGAGTATGAATCGTGCATTATCTCGCATAACTAATTCGATGTTTATGGATGATGTTAAGATCTCTTCTATGGAGAATTGGATTAGACGTAATTTAGAACATTTAGATGTAAGTGGTCTTGGTGAACCTGATCTTATGTCAGCACCGTTTTATCATTTTATGGAATCGAAGATTAAGAGTGGTGTTGCCAAGACTAAAGCTTCACAGATAGAAGCAGAACGTTGGATGATTAAACAGTTTAATGGTACTCCTTCAGTATGGGATACTACTCTTGCAGCGATGCAGGATCGTTTCATGGATGACATCTATGGAGCAGGAGGTTGGAATAAGAAATATGCTGCAGCTACCATAGGTAAATGGGGTGTGACAGCAATTAAAGATGGTCCTTCATTCTTACGTTATATGGCCTTTAAAGCTGGTTTAGGTATGTTCAGTCTTCCACAGTTCTTTGTGCAAGCTAATACTTTTGTGACTATAGCAGGTGTAGCTGGTTGGGGTAAAGCAGCACAAGGCGGTTCAGCTGCCTTGATGCATACTTGGTCTAGGTTTAATAAAGATCCAGCTATTCTTCGTACAATGGATCGTAAGCTTCAAGCATTTGGTTGGAAACCTGGTGAATTCCTAGAAGCTAACAACGCTATTAAAGGAACTGGATTTGATTATGTTTCAAACGAAACTAATTCCATGTATGGGTACACTAAAGCAGACGGTATATTTAGATCAGCCGGACGTTCCTTTCTTGAGATGGGTGACTTACCCTTTAAAGAAGGTGAACGTATGGGACGTTACGGAGCGTGGTATACGTCTTTCAAAGAATGGCGTGATGCAAACCCTGTAGGCAGATTTGATGAATTAGCCAGAGCTAAAGTTCTTCAGCGTGCTGATGATCTTGCTGGTAATATGACTTTAGCTTCTAAGTCTGGCTTACAAAGAGGTGTGTTGTCTTTTCCCACGCAGTTCCTTGGTTATTCTATGCGTCTTACTGAACTTGCATTAGGTCATCGTTTGACTCCTCCGCAGAAAATTAGATTGTTTGGAACTTATTGGGCTGCTTATGGATTACCTGTAGCTGCTGGTATTAGTGGTGTTTCTTATTTTGGAGACTCTTGGAAAGATTCTATTCAGAAGGCTGGGTATAATCCAGATGAGTTATCGGTAGCATCTTTGGTTAATGAAGGATTACCTTCAGCTTTCTTAAAATTAGTTACAGGAAATACTTATAACTTACCTGAAAGATATGGTAATCCAGGTCTAGATGTTATTAGAGATTTCTTTGCTAAAGATAAAACTGTGTTAGAAACATATGCAGGAGCTTCAGGTTCACTTGTGAGCGGAGCTTGGGAAGGTATGGATGGTTATTGGAAATGGGTAGGTAATTTCTTTAGAGGACCAGATAAACAATATGGTATGACTTCAGCTGATTTTATACAACCATTTAAATCCTTCGCAGAAGTAAACAATCTTTGGCGTACAGATATGGCAGTAAACACTGGTGTGTGGATGTCAAAGAATGAAACTCCATTAAAGAATAATACTTCTGTAATGGATGCTATTTTTATGTCTGCGACTGGTCTTCAACCAAAAATTATTGATACACAAAGTTTGAATAGACTTAAGGATCAGCGAGAAGAATTACAGAAACATGGTTTGAATGACTTTATTAAAAATGTTCATAGAGCTCAAGATGCTATTAAGAATAAAGATCCACAACAAGCTAATGTCTTTTTTAACAATGCTAAAGCTGCCTTAAAGATTGCTGGTTATCCAGAAGAAAAGTATTCACAAGCATGGAATGCTGCGTTGTCAGGTAGAACATTACCTGAGCGTGAACTTTGGAATTACTGGATACAGAATGTTGATCCTGAAGATAGATATCGTATGAACAATATCTACAATGATATAATGAAAAATATGAAGAAGTAAACTATGGCTTATAAAAATAAAAAAGATTTGGCAAATTGGTATTTGAAAAATAAAGAACAGCGTAAATGGAAAACTGTTTTTAATACATATAGTTTAACTAAAGAAGAATTTTATAATCTTTTAGATAAACAGAATAGTCAGTGTGCGATATGTGGTGTTTTCTTTTTAAGTTTGGATCAAAAACATTTACATATAGATCATGATCATGAAACAGATAAAGTTCGTGGATTGTTATGTAAGAATTGTAACATAGGTCTTGGAATGTTAGGTGACAATGAAGAAGGAATAAGTCGAGCTTTACAGTATGTAAAAGGTGAATTAAATTGAACGTATTTAACCCAAATCCACAACAAGTTCAGGAAGAAGACTTTCGGAATTATTCTCGACCTATATCACCTGTGGAAGGTAATAAGGCTATAGGCACAGCTTTGACTGGAGTAGGTCAAGGATTAGCTCATGCTGGTGAGATGGTTAAGGACATTGGTAAGGTTCAAGAGTTTCAGACTAGACAACAGATTGAGAATTCTCCTGGTCTTGAAGGTGAGAATGAAATAAAATTGGCTGAAAAAGCTAGAGATCAAGCTACAGCTGCATATGAGAACTTTTATAATCAGACTATAGGAGATAAAGAACTTCAAACTTCTATTAATGCTCCTAATGCTGGTATAGAACTTCTACAACCTGGTGTAGATAAGAAGACTCTTCCGACTGATCTTAGAACTGTTCCACAAATTGCTGGACAATTATCTCAAGCAAAGTTGGATACTAAAATTAATAGTGTTCTATTAACAGCCGAAGTAGACAGACAAGCTAAAGCATTACGTGCTAGATTTCCAGATCATGTTGATTATATTGACCATGAATTTGCTAGAGCAGGTTTTGGTAATACTGCTAACGCTAAAATGCAAGCTCTTCAACAATATTTCTTATCAGCTAATGCTGGTAAAGACGAAGACTTAAAGAATTCTATTAGTTATGCGCATTCTCATTCAGATGTTCCAGGTATTGATACTTTAGTAGATCGTTTACATGCTGGAGATAGAACAGCTATTCCTGTTCTTGAAAGAGCAGTCAGACGTTATGAGTCGGCTAAGGATGGTTTAAAGCTTAGTGTTGAACAGCTTGATGCTAGTAATAAATTTACTAAAGATGCAGCTGGTAAATCTTGGGCAGATTATACTTCTAATGTTGTCAATGGTGGTTTTCAAACCATGTATGACAAAGCAGGATACAAGAATCTGGAGCAGATAAATGCACGTGTTCAAGAGATTCAAGCAGGTGGTGCTGCTGCTACTAATCCTTTAGAGGTTGAGAAACTTAAACAGACTCTTCATTTGCTCAGAGATCAGCAAGAAGCAGCTATGGAAAAAGAGTTGTTTAGACCTCTTGAAAAAAATAGTGGTAAGACTACAGCTACATTACTTGGAGCCGGTGGAGAAGATGGAGCAGCTAAAGGACGAGCACAGATTCAAACTGCATTAGGGGCTGTTGATCGTGTAATTCAAGCAGTAGAAAATAAAGATTTTGGATTAGCTTCTTATATACCTGCTCAACATAATGCTATGGTTCAAGCAGCCACTAAATCCATGTTAGATGATAAAGATTTAGGTCCTCACATGATTAATCTTGGAGCAGCTGCTAAGATAAGTCCGGAATGGGGACAGAAGTTATATGAAGCAAATCATCCAGATGTATCTGAAGCATTGCAAGCCTGGGATAAGAATCGTGAAGTAGGAATGGTCACTAAAGGAACTCCTGCTAATGATGCAGCTAAAGTCTTAATAGATTATGGTAAGAATCCTCAGGCAGCTAGAAGTCTTGTTGAAAAAGTAGATTTAATTAGTAAGCCTGCTAAAGATGGTGGTTTAAGAGATGATAATCAAAAGCGTAATGTTGCTAAATCATTCTTTGACGCAGCTAACCAAGGTTTCTTAAAGAACTTTCCTAACGACAGTTATGAACGTGATCGTAATGGAGTATTACAATATAAGCCAGGACGTATGGCAATCTTTAAGCGTATGACTAAAGATGCTAATGCTGATGAGATGAAACGTCTTGGTCCTGAAACATGGAATATGTATAAGACATATGTTGAACATGAACATGGAGATATATTATTTACTGGTCAACTTAAACAGCTAGATCAATTTACTGAGAATAAATATTTTAAAGATTTAGATTTTGGTTGGGATGACAAGGAAGGTCATTTTCATGTTAAACCTAAGGCAGGCACAACTACTTTTAAAGACGTTCCTCCAGCTGTAAAAAGAGTTATTGATCAGGTTAATACTGGATTAGATTCTCTTAATTATATAGCTAAGAAAGATGGACATTCTTCAACGGTTTATACCTTACAAAAGCTTAGAGAACTTAACTTCAATTTTGAAGGTTTCTCTGGTATCCCAGCTGAGATGTTAGGTGCCGTTGAGAAGTCTACAAGTGCGAAACCTGTCACGCTTCAGCCTGGTGAAGATATTGCTGCAGCTAAAGCTCGTATTAAGAAAGCATATGAAGAGGGTAAGTAATGTCTATAACTACTTCTAGCGGTGAACGTTATGATTCATTAGAGAATTTCATGGGGAATTCTCCTTCAGAATATATTGCTGAGGGGTTTAATGCTTTATATGGATACACTAAATCTGATAAACCTAAACCTCCAGTCGGACCTGTTAATGCACCTACTCCGAAAGGAGATTGGGAAAGTGAAGTGTTAACTGATTTACCTCCTCAAGGATATATGGTACCTTCAGATACTATGAAAGATTATAAAAAGTATATTGAGGATAAACGTAATGATCAGCAGATTTTAGATACTTTTAAAATACCTTCACCAGGAGAAAAAGGTAGAGTTATAAGACCTGGAGAGGAAGATTATATACGTTCTAAAGATTTAGGTAAACCAGTTGTATATGCACAGAATGATAATATTCCACCTAACTTAGGAACAACTGTGCCTAATATAGCTGGTGGATTAAGTAAACCTCCTAAGCCAGCCAATGATAATGATAAAAGAAAGAAATTCTAATGCCAGCAGGATATGAAAAAATAAGAGATTCCTTTATTGCTAAAGGAATGTCAACTAAAGCAGCTAAAACTAAAGCAGCTAAAATATGGAATAGTAAACATAAAGGTGCTCAGGCCGTAGGCCGTGGAAGAGCATAACAGACCTTATTTAGAATTTAGACATGAAAAAGCCTCGGCAGCCATGAAAGGCCACCGAGGCTTCTTCTATTCCCGCTAGAGCGTTGGAGCGCCCACTGGAGCGGGGTAGGTTAGTTCAAGGACTCAACGTAAGTCATGAAGTTATCAAGAGCCTGTTTAGAGGTAACCTCATCCAGGATATTGATAACATCAAGAGCTTTCATCTTTTCCTTCTTCAACTCCTTCAACGCTGCTTCAAATCCAGTAGGATCAGCAACATTAGCAGGATCACGGAAGATAATCCCGTAGGGACCCATACCGTAAGACGTCAACCCAGTCTTTTCATCTTTGGTTGGCAGTTGATACTTACCAGATTTGATGACTTCAACAAGGGCTTCAGCCGTTTGCGGAGGATTATCCTCTAGCAAGAAAAACTTCTTGGCTAGAGTAATCCTTCCATCTTCAAAGACGCGATCAACTCGTCGGTTAAGATAAGATCGGAAATCATTCATTGTAGTTTTCTCCTTTCGTTGTGGTCGGTCGATATAATCTTCGGTATCGACTTCGATGACACATTCGTAACAGTCGTAACTCATTGTCTTTCTCCTGAAAGAAAGAGAATAGATGAAAAGTCTGTCAAGGTCACTTCTCATCTATTCTCTATTGCTCATTACTGAGCAGGGGTAGGCAGGGGTTGACCGTTAAGATCGGTCTCATCCTGGTACTCAACCATAACCTGAGGCTTGTTCATCTCAGTATTAGGGTCTGCCTTCACCGGCTTAGTCTGGGTGTTGGCATCGAGCGTGGTAAGCTTCATTTTTGCTTACTCCTTTGTTGGCCCATTGCTGGGCGGTTGTTCCTCTTTCGAGGAATTGGTAGCCCCTAGTCGTGCTAGGAGCATTTTGCATCCGGTGCGCACGACCGCTGGACGCTTATTTTCTTTTAGGTTGTCTAATTCTGTTAGCATGTTTAGATACCACAGCTGTCTTCACTTTGTCAAGTGATCCAGTTCTATGGAATCCAAGATGATCTACCTCTCGGTTATCACCTTTGTGAACTTTACCGGCTTTAGCTGCTTTAGCTCTAGCTCGATTGCGAGCTTCTCGACGTCTGACCTGCGCAGCACTGTCTTCGTATTTAGTTTCTTTAGGATAGTTATGCATTGATGATGGTAATCTTCACCCCCTTCTTATTTATTTTCATTGGAGGACCGCGAAGGAGGAATTTTACCACAATGTCCCCATTATCATTCACGTCTAACCATCTCTTTTTTACTTCATCATCTTTTCGTATAAGTCCCATCGTTCTAGAACGAAAGTAGATTTCTACGAAAGAGAGAATGTGATCATCAGAGATCGACTTCTCCAAAATTCTTGACTCGTATGAGTTGTTGTTTGGTTTCCGCGTCTTCCAAGACTTCTCGGATACGTGGACCTTTGGTACCGGCCTTTGGGCGTTCATGTTGCTTACTCGCCTCCATCCGTTCTAACCGGCTATGTGGATGCTTAAGTGTTCGCACACGGTGCTCCACATATACGAAGGATTGCTTTGAAGTATTCAAAGTAGACAAAGTAGTCTACCATCCACATGATCATTCCACCTAAGATTAGACCTAAAGTGAAATAACCAATCTTTGCTATTTCGTTCATAGGAGTTTGAGTCCTTTGGTCACTAAGTCAACTTGTTCAACGGTATCAGGACCAATTGCGATACACGTTACTGTTGGTTGATGAAAGACAGTTTTACCACTATCTGTTACAGTGTTGTACATTAAACCTTGAGCCTGACAAAGATCAGCCAGATCGTATATTTGTTGCAAGTCTGTTGCTTTGACCACGATCTTTGCTTCTCCTGTGGATAACCAACGATCTACGATTGGATGTCTTGTTTTTACGTCTGCGAGGCAACCGACTGCGGCGTGGGCTACTTGTGCAGCTGTCTTGCCTTTGTTCATTTGAATGTCTTGACGGACTGCAATCACCATTTTGAGTGACATGTTCTGCATCCTTTAACCATTCATCTGGAATTGTACCGATCGCGTATTTAAACTGATACTTGTCTGCCCAACGGGTATCTTTCTTTTTGTAGGCATAAAACAGTATACGCAGGTCTAATTCCGGATGAGTGATCTTAACTGCCCTAAGTTTGATTTTATCTTCAGGTCTTAGGTAACCTTTGGTTTCAACATATAATGGTTCTTGAAGAACTCGGTGAATTTTAAAGTCTGACCAGTAAGTGCCGTAGACGACATAATCAAACTTTTCTGTCTCGTATTCAACATGGATAGATTTTTGTTCTAAATGTTCGAGTGTCTTTTTCTCGAAAGAATTGCGAAGTTGCCCCATCGGCGTTTTGTATTATTGTTAGCACATAGTCGATATTGGGCAACTCATTGTAGTAGTCTTCCGGTTTGGGATGACGCTGAAGAGGATGAATGTGCTTGCACTCCTGCCACGGGTTCAGACATTTGCATCGGCCACGTAACATTATACAGCCCATTATAACATATCCTCCCGTGTTTGTCAAGCTCCGGGACGTCTTTAGGTGCTTTAACTACGTTGGTCAGGTAGACTGGACCTTTGGCGTAGATAAAGGTTCTAAGTTTTGGCCAGCAGACGTAGCGCATTTCATCGTAACTTGCTCTGGTATCAAGCTTCGTGTTTCCATTTGTGAAAGCTTCAGTTCCACATTCGCAATTCGGCGGTTCAGGGAGAGCAATAATCCTTTGATAATCCCGAATTCTTTCTTCAATATGACTGGCTCTGTACTTGTGTTCATGTAATGCTAAATGTCCTAATTCTTTACCAATGCCCAATAGATAGCCTTTATCTTTCACGGTTGTAAGTGAGTCAGTTGCACTCCCGCCAATATAAGCGTCAAGCTGATCAAGATAACCAAACCCGTCGTTCTGCTCAATGGACCCAGTTTTGAGCTTGTCCAGAGCCAGAACGCTAGAAGACTTAACATCGACCACGCAGCCATCAATAACAGCGTCCCGATGACCCACGACCCCACAGCAGACCAATTCATCTTGTTCTCCTTCAACCTTATGTCCAGCGGCTCTAGCTAGCGTTAAGACAAGGGCTTCAAGAATGTGTCCATACATCAACTTTATATGAACCCACGGCGGGAGCGGCGCTGCGAGTTCAGGAGTATGGACACTGTGCCATAAGGCTTTGGGACATCTAGGCCTGAGTTCAGAAAGGCGCAGAGCCCTTCGCGCCTGCCTACCGGTCCCTAGTCGACTGGCGATGTCCCTAGCCAGTATGTTGGCTAGTTCATCCGTCATCCAGTTCGTGTTAACGATCTTGTAAATGTCGGGTATTAGAGTATGTATTGTTTTCAATGTGCTGATTGATTAACTATGAGTCGTAGGAGATATGCAGAAATCTCTGTGAGTTTAACTGCACCTAATCCAACGGCGAGGAGAACGAATGCGGCAGAAATGCCGAATAGTGGGAGAACAAAAATGCTTATAGCATAAAATATACGCAAACGCAACTGTTTTTTAGTTTCAGCTTCCTTTTTTTTCTTTTCTTTTTCAGAGTCAGCTTTTTTGTCAGCTCTGTTCTTCCTTCGTCTCGGTGGACGAGGGTGATTGTTGTATCCCCCGCCTTGTCCCCCAGGAACTATGATGATTGGTTGGTTCATGTCGACAGTCTCCTATGAATGTGGGGGGAGTGGCTGTTAAGCCTCCTCCCCCGCTGCGGCATGTTCTACGCGCGCAGCATCTTAAGGCGGACCCGTGCTCCAAGGTTGTTTAACAGTTATCTCATCTCGCATGTCCAGAGTGATGCCCATTTTCATCTCCTTCCGTTTGAGGAATTTAGCGAGACTTAACGTTCTCGCTACCAATGCCATTTTCGACAGAACTGGGAAACTACCAGCCTGAATACTTCTGACACGCTTCTAGCTCCTAGTGTACGCTAATCTGGCGTGCTTTGGAGTCGCGAGGAAGTTTTATTATGCTAAAGATGAAGGTGAATAGCCGCTAGAATGGCTCCTATGTCATCTCAGGCATCTTTATTTTCTTCCTTTGGTTAAGTCAGCCCGTAAAGGAGGGCCTATCTTTCACGTTTCGTGCCTACACGGTATCTCACATTTAGCTCCCACACCTTTTATACTGCTCCTCTATTCGTAGCAGATGGGGTGGTACAAACGCATCACCGTCACTGATCATGTACATTGGGATCAGCTTTCTTGGCAGACTACTTACGCTACTGGAGCCTCTTATCCCCATCAGCTAGTTCTTCACTTCACTGCGGAGTTAACGGGGTATTGGTACTTTTGCTTTGGTTTTCCTATTCCACCTGAGGAACGTTATTATACACCAAAGTTTGTTTCAGGGCTTGCTTTCCAGTTCATGACATCGTCCAATTACGAAGCATTTAACTAGAGCATTATCCTACAGCAGATCAGTCATAAGCCACGGATGGTTCATCACTCCCACAACATTCAGTTATTCAGACTGAATGACACTTGGTTTCACCCAAGCTCCCTAGATGTTGCTAGATCGAGCCATCTCACATACTAAGTCAGCGATCAGCATTCGCGCTGGTAGGGTTCGAACCTACAATACCTTAACCTTTTAACAGGTCTACTGACTGAGGAGAGCACTTAACATCGTTTCAGCCCTTAGCGCGTGTCCAGGGTTTGAGCAGTCTCCTGCCCCGATGAAAGCTGCACATCCATGTCCACAATATTAAAGCGGACGTTAGTCCACTCCACTTAATGTGGTGGGGATAAATCCTCTTGGTGAAAGGCCTTTTCGGGCACCGTGTCGAGTATGGACTGTTGCTCTTTTAGCATCTTAGGTATCTCATGAAGATGAGATTTCCGAGGGATAACCCTTACTTGTCCGTGCTTGTCTTGTTCATTCATCCATTACTAAGGTGAGTCGTCGACAATCTTTCTGTAATCCATTCACCATGGGACAGTTTTCAGTCGACTGGGATGATCTCCTGTTCATGTTTGAACTTTTATTGCCGATGCTATCTTCCTTACGGTTGCCTAGGGGGGCCAAACTAGCCAGTGTTTGGATCACCACAAACTTGTCCCCGACTTTTTACGCCACAGCGGTTACACACCACTGGCAGGGATCGAACCTGCATGATTAAGACAGCCGTTTCCAAACGGGCAGGGCTAACTGCACAATCGGCCCTGTATCTGTCAAAATCTAGGAAGATTACTAAGACTAGTTACCAGGATCACATTGACTAGAGGCATTCACCGCCTTTCACGTCTATCTGGCTTGTCTTTTGAACACCTGCTGCACGTCCTCACTGTTTGCCATAGCCTGCGGAGAGCAGGCCTTTCCTATTCCCGAATGCAGTTACTTTTTAGCCTCCATCGTACCGCACGGGATACAAGACGGGCGGGATCGCACCCCTACATCACACTCAGATGAGTGCACCCTACTTCAGCCATACATACGCGTGCCGATCTAGGTCTTAATACGTACCCATGGGTTCGGTAGGCCGAGAAATCTTCGCACTCAGCACTACATTGGACAACACTGGACAGCGGGCATCACAACTGGCTGATACCGTGACCGTGATCTGGCTAACATAGTCGTGAAGGTATTCTCGGGATTAGGTAACCACTAGTCGGTGGCTGAATGCTCACCAGTCTTCGCAGTTCCTAAACTGAATTAGTGTAACCCCGGCGTCCTTGTGCGTATAGAGCGCATCCAGCTACAACTACACTCCTTTGCCTAGGACGACTTAGGCTGGCGCCAGTCATCAGGGCCAGTGCATAAAAGCACACAAATACTGCCAGGACTACCGGGGTTACTTCGTTAGAAGATCGTCAATTTATATGAGATCTTCTGAATTTCATTCATGATTGGGTACTCACCCTCATTGATCATGCGAATAGATGGTCTACACTGCCATTTGAAGACTGTCTTGACACGTCTCCGTCTTCCTCTTCCTGCGCTGACCATCTTTTGAATGGCCACCTTTTCACAGACTGAGACTCGTTTGTAATATCTGACATCATCGTGCATTCCTTCCTCCTTTGGAAAACGAAAGGGCACTAACTTTCGCTAATGCCCTTTCGATTTACAGAGGGTTACTTTTACCAACAAGCCACGGTGTTACTGGAGGTCAGTCCAGGTAACTGCGGTAGGCGCGAAGGCAGACCTTGCCACACCAACGGTCTTCCAGACAGGGACATCTTCCCAATCTTTCAGAGCTCGCTTGTCAGCGTCAGTCTTAGCTTCTTCGAACGTGTCAAACTCGTTATATGCGACACGCCACTTTACAGTCTCGTAGGTTTTACTCATGGTACTCTCCTTTGGATCACTGATTGTTACAGTGATATATTCTGGCCTATAGAGTTTATAATAATACTCCATAGTCTCACCAGATTGGGTCAGCTTGACCGATCAACGCCGCAGCCTGCTCTTGACCCGCTTGAGGTAAGGCTTTTAAGGTAGGTTCAACTAAATTGTTTATTTTAATAGCCGACAATCTAATTGCTTTACCTGCCTCGTTGGTGATCGGTTTACGGTAGTCATATACCGTAACCATACACGTGATATCTGAACCATCACCAATCATTCCGATATAAGGAACTTGATCCTTAATCGCAAGGATTGGGTTCATCTTGGTCATTGTTCCACGTATCTTCTTTTCGATAGGACACCGTAGTGTTACGAATGCCCCATCTTGATCCGTTTTCATACGGTTTTGAATGCCTTCTTCTTTTAACTGTTGCCAGATAGTTTTAGATTTATCATCTAAGTAAAGCATAGTTGACCAGTGGCCAAATCTGTCAGGAGCGTGAATGTGACAATATCTACATTTACCGCTTAAATATATTTGTTTAGTAGCCATAAATTAATTTAATTTCGAAACACTAGTGTGTTAATTTCCAGTTCGTGCCGATAGTGTAATCGTTACGATCCTCATCTCGATAGCTTCCTGCTAAAGGACACTTAAGGTGTAACATATTACCAACGTCTTGTAAAGCTTTATCTTGCAGTTCCGCAATTTTTAGTGCAACATCCATGTAATAGTCACATTCAGTTTGCCATTCATCATGAACTAAATTCACTAGAAGCCAGTTGTGGTCTATGTCTTTCCACTCTGGTTTAGCAAACTCTTCTTCGAGATACTTGATCCAAAGAAGAGTTGCCATCTTCATGATAACCGCTTCACCATTTTGTAGATACCCAGACATAGCAAGGTGCCGTCTCTCGCTGATGGTGTCTCCAGGTATCCTAACTTTTCGACCGTCAAGACCATAGAACCACCCTCTCTTGGCATCGGCCGGTATTGTAGACTGTTTAAGAAAAGTGAACCCGGTATATCGCTCCATAATGTTCTGAAGAGCGGCATCCGCTTCTTCAGCTGAACATTCCAATATCTCGGCAAGCTTACCGGATCCCGCTCCCAATAACAAGGCAAAAATGTACCGCTTAGCTGCATCTCTTGATCTACAAACTCTGCCAAGGGTGTTTTTGTTAAGAGAATGTGGGTCACTTTTATTCTCCTTTTTACCTTCAACAAGGGCTTTAGTAAAGGCTGCATCGTCGATGTAATGGGCGAAGATGCGCAGCTGGATTGCCGCAGCATCTACACCGACGAGCAGCCTTTTTCGTGGGGATATAAACAGTGACCGCATTTCAGCGCCCAAGTACCGAACTCTTTTTTGAGTATCTAAATGGTTCGGTATGTTCGCCATGTTTGGCTTCTGATGAGCCATGCGATGGGTCCAGGCGCCGATCCCTTGGAACTGACTGTGGATACGTCCTGTTTCCTTAACGAGGTTGAGCCATTCCGTTAGGGTTCGGCGTCTGGATTCGACGAGAATTCTACGTGCTAGAGTTCTCGCTGCCTCAGGGGCAGTATTCGGTAAAGTATGGAGATTATTTTCATTAATCTTCCAACCATATTTCTTGAATTTCTCTTGCTTTTTTTTAAGAAGATCTATGGCAGACTGGTCTTTGGATTTGTCGCGTTCTAGTTTCCCTAACTCACGCTCAGTGAGAATAGCAGTCTTAGTGCGATCTTCTGGTTTCCAACCAGCCTGCCATAGAAGGTCTACTACTTGCTTAACAGATGATGGGTTGAATTTGATCCATTCACCATGTTCGAATGGTACACCAACTGTTAATTCGCATGTTCTGCTTCTCCAAATTTTGGGAAGAGAATTTTGAGCAATAGTTCCAAACTTCGTAGCTTTAGGTGTAACAATGCTTAGAAGTTTCCAGATAGGTGGAAATTTATTGATTTGTTCATCGAGAATTTCTAACTCTTTTGTGACTTTGTCAAGAAGTTTTTTACATTTTTCTGTATTAAATGCAAATCCATTCCTCTTCATAGCGTTAACTGCACGCCACTGAAATTGATGTTCAGTGAGTATGGATTGCTTCCACCGGGGATCGTTGATTACCTTACGATACTTCAGAAATATCTTCTCGGATATTTCAACGTCCCGCGTGCAATAGGTCACCATTTCTTCGCTCAGCTTAGAGAAGTCGGTGAATGCCAACTTCTCAAAGCCGAACTCAACACCGTAACTTTCAATGCTGTGGCCATCACGCGGATAGTCCACCAATTTTGAAAGTATCAGTGTATCAATCGTGCGATCATCAATATCGTCGAGATTAAGGTTAAGCAAACGCCCAAGATTATCAAAGTCCCAACCAAGTACATTATGGCCAATAAGAATAGGTCTTTGATCCCAGACGGCTTTGAACCTAGCAGCCTCGTTTGCATCCTCAGTAAGATTGCGATAAACATCGACGACTCCTGTGTCCAGGTCTTTCGTTACAATGCACCATATCTTAGTAGGATTGTCAAGAGAGTTTGCCTCAACGTCAATTATTAATCGCATTAAGCAACATACCGTTGTTTCAATTCTTCATAAATAGCACCTTCTTTTTCAATACATATATCCCATCTGCTAGTAGGTTGATTACGCATCCACGTCAAGCTTGTGTTGATCTGCCGTAGCAGGTTCCAAGTCTCTCGGTCTATCGGTCCAATTATCATCTAATACCTCAATCAGTTTATTCTTTTGACAAAAATCAAATGGTTGTACCCAGAGTGGTTGTCCACCAATAGTAAGCAAACGAGAACGTCTACTCTTGTTTACTACCGTCCACATCTGTAAGTCGTATCCTAACATGGACGATTCCTTTTTGGCAAGGAACTTTGTACCTATTGGCAGTGGAGTAAGATAATCTCCATCGCCATCAGTTCCGCCCGTTAATAGGACGAGGTTGGGTTTTTTTGGAGTAATAAGGTTTGTCATTAAGTTTTTTCGATTTGTTATTGGTTGGTTGGAGAACTGTTTGAACAGGTGTAGGCCGGGGATCGGGGGAAAGTAACTTATACGCTTTAGCATGTTGATCACTTTCCAATTGTTGCCGGACCTTTACATACTCTTCCCAGGTCAGTTCTTTACCTACGAGAGTATATCTGGAATTCTTAGTTTCAAGTTCACGATAGCCGAACTGGTTTGGTTCAGCTATATGCTTGATAGAACTTGTGTGCCCCCATTTGTTTTTGAAATCTGGATGGTCTACGTAGAAACCGCAGATGATGTTTCCTTCTGTTGCTAATTGTGTCCAGTTCTTAATGCGACCCTTGTGGGGTTTATCAGCATTGTTATAGACGGTTATCTTTGGCACGACGGTTTTTCTCCCATTTTAACCATTGTTTAGGCTTTCTTGATATTCCGTGTAAGAGAAGGTTGAAAGATTGAAGCAAAGGTCTAGAAGTGGTCCGGTCTTGCTTCCAAACCGGTTTTTTGCAACGTGAACATGAGTGAAAGTTTCTCCATTTTTCACATCACGAAACAGGTTGATACGATTGTTAGCAACTTTAGCAATCATTCGACTGCCTCTAGTTTCACCAAAATCGTTAACATGGCTAGCAACAATTAAACAAAAACCTAGTTCTACAACCATCATTTGTAAACGATTGGACATATAATCTAACGCTATTCGTTCGGAGTCTCCTTCGAGTCCAACACAAGCCATCCCAATGTGGTCCAAAAGAATATACTTGCAGTCACACGAAGTAACGAGAAACCGAATGGTGTCGAGAATAGTATCTGGATTGTCTGACCCATGATGAGTATGAACGAACAGACGCTCATCCCTCCGAGTAACTTTTTCCACAGCTTCGGCGATTGCAATGCGGTCCACACCGCTGTTCGGGAGATGTACAGGCTGCCGTAATTCCAGCCGGGCGATAGCTTTGTAATGATCTTTAGTAGGCTCTTCGAGGAAGATTGATCCGACATTGGCATCTGTCTCCTTAAGCAGGTGATGCTCAAGGTGGTGCATCACTTCAGTCTTTCCAACTCCTTCTAACGCAGTAATCAAATAACTCTCTCCTTGGCGTAAGCCATACAGGGAGTTATTCCATGACTGCCACGGAAAAGGAATAGATGGTGGATCAGGAGTAAACAGACATGCTCGCATTTCTGCGAAGGTGGAGGTTATGGTGTCAAGCATGAACTTCTTTGCTTTCCACCATAACTCTTTGAGTGCAGCAGGATCACCTACCTGCAGAAAGTCATTGGCATCTTTTCGGTGTCCAAGACGCACATGGTAGACTTTACGACTATCAAAGAGCGTCGCGACACGTCTTGCAGCAGCAAGCCCGACGGCGTCCTCATCAAAGCAGAGAAGTATGCGCTCGTATTGGTCAAGCCAGGATCGAGCACTAGTACAATCCCTAACTGCGCTAGAAGCAGAAGAGACGGAGACGACGTGAAAATCCGTCGTAGACGACTGGGGCGTTTGGGTTCCACCAAATCCTCTTCCGTCAAGTAAGGCTTGTCTGAGTGAGATAGCATCTAACTCTCCTTCTGTGATGGTGATGTATTTGGAGGCGCCTGGAGTGAACTTATTCATACCAAACAACCCTGGCTGGACATCACCAGACCAGCGAAAGTCTTTCTTATCTAAGTAGCGATGTTTGACACTGCTATTTGGATAAGGAAAACCAATCGCCAGAGGTTCACCATTAGGTGCTATCTTAGTTTTAACACCATAGAATTCGAAGCTCTCTTTGGTGACTCCACGCCATGGAAGGTACTCGTAAGTGTATTGTGGATCGTTGCTCCTATCACCATTTGGTTTGAAGAATGAATGGCAGGAGAAACAGTAGCCGTGTCCGTCATCCCATTTGCAATACGCATTACTGCTAGAGCAGTTAGGACTGGGACACGGCTTGTGGAGTTCTACTATCTTCGACATTTTTCTTTTGTATAAAATGAGCCGATCCAAAGGGAGGCAGGAGTGATAATATCAGCGGGTTCATAGTCAATGCCATTGATCCGCTGATCAAATAGTGCGCGATTACCCTCCCATATCCAGGCTTGCAGCTGATGAACGAACATCTGGAAAAAGGGTTTAATTTTCTTTCCTCCGTTCGTTTTCCAATGGTCAGGAAACGTGACCAGCTGCCGGGTAGGAATGAGGAGCGTAATACGTCTACGTTCAAACTCTACTCCGTTTTGGACATCTTTGTCAATTGAAATAACTTGGTCCGGAGTGAGTAAATGGATCGTGCCTTTGATCCGGGTAGCCGGGGCAGAAGTCCACGCTGCTGAACGACGTATAGGGTCAGCCCATGAAGGTCGTTGTAAAGCTGTTGAATCTTTCTCCGTTGCCGCAAGAGCAACCAGTCCATCATTCTCCTTCTTACGATAGAGGAGATAATCTTCGTTCGTGAATGCGACACGTTGAGCTTCCTCCTCTACTGGATAGTCGTCGTACATGAATACCCACCAATGCGTCTTGGTGAACAGTTGAGGAAGGTCAGGAGTGTATTTAGAGTTCACCAACGCATCCACATTCCAAACCGTCGACGGCATATCTCTGCCGTTGATCATGTTGCTAAGTTCTCTGAGCATGGGGATTTGTCTCCGGCTGGGAGGGAAAGGGCAGGCGAGCTTTCGCATGGGGGAAATGGGCATGCTACGGCTCGCCTGCTGTCCATCCTCGCAGGGCGAGGGGCGCCCTGTGGTCCAGGTGAGGATGGACTATGCCGAACGAAGATCGATCAAGCAGCTTTGCCTTTCAATTGGATCTTCGTAGCCGGCTTATCGGTGGGAGACTTCACCGTTAGAACGCCCTTTTGGGCGCACAATCGAAGCAGTTCGACAATTAGGTTGGTAGCCAATGTTTCATGCTTACGCACGAGGTAGTTGAGTGACGTTGGTGTATGGCGCAACAAATCATTCGCGGAGATGCCGGTAACTTCGACGAACGTAGGGACTTTATATTCAGCATCTGCCAGAGATTTGGTTGCAGTAGTGGCATCGTTGATAAAACCTTCACGCAACCATCCACCCGTCAGTTCGGCTTTGTCTGCCGCTGAAAGCGTAGGGTTGAAAGTCACATGATGAACCCCGGTTTTTTGGGTAGCCGTAGCAATTTTGGTTGAGGTGGTGCCGGCAGTAGGTGGAACAGAGGTTGCTGTAGTTCCTTTAACACCTTTCTGAAAGGGCTCGGCTTCCCACTTTGCTTTATCTACATCAATCGGCGGACGCTTGGTCATGTTCTCAGGAACGATGCCTTTGCCTTTGCTGTCTTTGGCTTCGTTCCATGTCTGATACCACGTGACCAAGTCTTTGGAAGACTTGACAGACTTCGGCGGATGCATCGAAATGAGTATTTTTGTGCCGATGGCTTTATCCATCTCGGCGGTAATGTTCTTCTTCGGCGCTAAAGAAATCTTGCCACCTTTGGTAGTGGCGCCAGCCTTGTCTTCGGTATAGCCGAGGGGATCGCTCATGTATCCCCACGAGAAATGCTTGCAAGGGCTTTCGGAGCCCTCGAAATTCATCAGGAAACCTTTGCCTTCGTCTCCGCCGCTGGCGAACATCAGACAGATGTCCGATGTTTCAGACGTGGCACCGTCGAGAAACGCAGTGGCTTGATCTTTGTCTTGGAGATAAGATTGGATGCCGTCAGGTTCGAACTTTACCTTAGTGGCAATCTCATCTAGCCGTGGCTTGAGAAGATTGTCAAAACAAATCTTCTCAGGGCTTTCAGGCACGTTCTCGTCTTCATGCTTTTCGTAATCACCAGCCAGAGCAATTACGGCCTGAATGGAAGTCTTGCCTTCGACTTCTGCTTCAAAGATGATGAAGGGTTGTTCAGTTGGGACGACACTGTCGCTGAACCAGTATAAGCAGGTGTTGTCCTTATAGGACTCGGCCATAGCATGGAGGTCAGCCACTTGCTTTTTGTCGTCTTCCCACGGCAGAGCGCCGACCTGATGGACGATGTCGTTATCGACAACAGCTGCCATGCCAAAGGCTTCTCTGTGATCCTTGGTCGCAGCTTCGAAAGCGGTTAACGGAGGGATGTGACCCTTTTTCGAGAACATATACATTTGGTTCGCTCCAATCAGCATTTGCTGAGGTTAACGTCAGGCTGCTTTGGTGCCATTGACAATTGTCAACTTCACCTTAGGCCGAGCCTTGTTGGCCTTCGCTGTGATCAGCTTTTGAGCTGCTCGTTCCGCTCCGCCCAAAGCATTAACCGTTTTTGCTCGCAATTGTGCTAGCAAATACGGATGCAGTGAGCGATATTTGCGTTCTTGATGCAACTCAGGCAAGTTCAATGCTTGCGCTAGGATGCGCAACTTCTCCTTTCGTTGCTTGCTAGACATACGACCTGATGTCCAGTAGCGGTTGGTGATTGAGACGATGGCATCAGCAACATCGGAGTCGTAGCTCCAATGCATCACTTTCCCAGCCACTCTAGCCCTCCAGATAGAGATACGCCACCAAGCGATGCGCAACGGCTTAATGACGAGGTTGAGAATGACGAGTCCCAACAAAACTCCACCCAATATTGAAACTAGGATGGGGTACTGCATAAGGAACTCACGAAGGAAGGCTCCGGCAGCATCAAAGCTGTCCGCAACCTTCTGGGCCGTCCACTCGGTCATTTATCTCCTTTCAAGTTAGAAGGTTTCATTCCACCTACAAGTAAACACGGGGGAGAGATACAACAGGAACGCAACGCCTGTTTCTACACGTTGTCCGAGAACGTGGAGTACCTCTCCCCCTCGCACTGCCCGAGGGAGGAGAACGGGCAGCACTAGCTCTATCTGACGTTACCGTCAAAATCCATTTCAGTTTTCCAAGTGATGCCTCGCTCGGAGTTCATCACTTCAAAGGCTCTTTCTTTAGAGCCATATACTATCGAAAGTTTACGCTTCTCGGTGCGCCAGTCTGTGTATTCCCAGACGAACTGGTTTCCACTGAATTGTAATGCGAGTTGGTAATAATGTTTGATTTCTTTCACAACAATTCGGTAATACTCAATTTCACCTTGTCGTCTTGATCCTTTCCAAATCTCTCTAATCTGGGAAAGAGAAACTTGGTTTTGTGTGTTGCGCTTCTGCTCTTCTATTTTGCGCTCTTCACGCCAATGGGCTTCGACAGAAGCAGGTGTTGGTCCAGTGTTGAAGGGTTTAGCTTCAGAACGTAAGGCGTAACGCCTATGCTTCCCCTTCTTTCTTGGTTTCTTGCGGTTCTTTCCCACTGGGTTCCTCCTTCCCGTAGTCAAGAGCTATGCTGTGACACTTCTTACATTTTGTTTCTGTCCACGAGTCTGTCGTGTAATCATGTGGAGATTTATACCGTTGAGTTGATCCACACTCTTGACAGGTTCTGATCCAGGATTTTGTAGGTGAACTTGCATTGATTGCCTTTGCGCGTTTCCAAGGTCCTCCAACCATGTTTTCCTCCACTATGTGATATAATCTTTTCATTTGATCGTCACTGAGAGAAGACGAAAGAATTTCTATGTCTAGTTTTTTTGCCACATCATGTCTGATCTCTCTGTCCGACCGTAGGTCATTTTCATCGAAAATTTCAAGGATCAACAACATCGGTATCTGTCGCATAGTTTTCCTCCTGTTTGACTATCCCATTATACTAGCCTCTTTCAAGGCTTAAGTCAAATGACTTACAGGGCGTACCAAGTCCTTCCGGCTTTACCGTCCTTAAAATACGAGAAATCCATTCGCTCATAGACGGTAGTATCTTTCATATACCCACCCTGTTCAGCATCCCACCAAGCTATTCGATAGGTTGGCTCATCATCGTCTTTGATGATCTCGACGATTTCTCCTCCAGCATACAAACCCGCGAGTTCTCTCTCTTGAGAGAAAACTCCATCTCCAACCATAGGCTTGGAGAGTTCGGAAATCTCTTGATGATCTTCATCGGAAAGACCATTAAGAATTTCTAAGACGATATCATTTGTCATCTAGAACTTCCTCCCATGAGACACGGTAATGCAATATCGGGGAATGTAAAAGATTAAGCCGTCGACATTCTTTGAGAGCAACTATTTCTGTGGGGTAAGTTCCGAACATTGCTCTTTCCCACTCCAGTTCTCCTTGCCTTCGAAATTCTAAGAACCACCGATATTGCATAATCATGTCGGTTCCCCATGTTTGGTAACAATACATGCCACGAAGGCGCGCTCTGTTGCTCCTGACGCTGTCAGGGTTGGAATGGTCGTGTACAACGGTTCATCATACACAGCTGAATAGACGTGACCAACCCACATTACACGCCTGGATTGGTCTGTTTGCACGACCGTGATAGGAGTAATCACGATCTTTTCGACCTCTACTTCAATGCCTTTTACCTTGACATTATAGGATCGGACCTTCATCGGTATTCTCCTTGGTTGGTGATATCAACCTTCTCCGCGTCCGCGTATGATGGCGTCGCTGATTCTTGGTTCTTCGGTTTTGACGACGGCTTCGCCTTCCGGTTGACTATCCGGCTTAAATACAAAAGCCCGAGGCTGATTGCGCACGCTACTAGGAATGTTCCGAATTGCATCTTTCTTCTCCCATTTATTCATTAGTTCCATCATTACGATGTAAATGATGAAACCTACGTTTGCTGCCAGAGATATGATAAACGCTACGTAGAACCAGATCATGTTAGACCTCCTTTAGAATGCCCCGCCAGCCTCGTAGGAAGCTCACTGGTGCACACTTCCACAACATTCTGGCGAAGTGTGGCGAGAACCTACCAGTGTGCATAGTGGGTTCCAATACAAGTCGTGCTGTCAGAGGCATTGAATGTATGCTCATTGATTTATATCCTTTACTAAGGCGTGTGCAATTCGTTGGACATCTGAGTCACAATTCTTGCGTATTAAATATAATAAATTATATTGAATTTCCTCGAGATGAACTATTTTCTTATTTGCATCTAGACAAGCTTTAGCATAGTCGAATTCTGGTGTGAGACCTTCCATCTATTCCTCCTAAAACATGAGAGAGATTAACTTGGTTGCAATGAGCAAGAATAGTCCTGCCACTGCCACACAAGATAACACGCCTACCACAATCAGTGGTATGATGTAGTAGTTGTATCCATGTTCATGTCCCATCTCTTCCTCCATTTTAAATGCCCCTAGAAGTAGCGTAGGAGCCTCACTGGTGCGAGATATTACAAAAGAGGTAGTTAGATAGCCTATGTGAATAAGTAGGGGACGGGTGCCTTTGGTGCGTTCGGGTGGCTTCTCCGTCCCCTATGCACAGACTTAGACGCGCTCTAAGCCGTGCTATTCTATGAGAATTTTATGTCCGCGTTTAGCTCGGCGGACTTCTCCTGCTTTAAGCGGAGATGGTGGTAAGCTTGATTTGTCCACGGTTAGCGCTTCGTCGACGCTCTTCTTTAACTTGCCTTGTAAGCGCCGCTGTTTCTCTTTTGGCTTCTTCTCGCTCTTTGCGGTATGCTTCGATCGCCGCATCACGTTCCTCCGGGTTAGTGATGTAATACCAAAAGTCTGTCTCCTGATCGTACTGATAACCCTCGCCTCGGAGACGGTAGACAAGGGTAGAGAAAGACTTGACGACTGTTCCTGGTACAGCTTCAATCTTACCAGCGATAGCCTGCTTCCAGCGCTTACGCGCTCCATGTTTATGTGCCATTGTCGTTATCTCCGTTCTTTCCCCTTCTCAGGTTCTCTT
>DASXPV010000036.1:0-11542 GCA_036493355.1 Rhabdochlamydiaceae bacterium | reverse complement strand
TTTTTTTCTGCAGGGAAAGGTGGTGGAGAGGAAATTGCATATGGACACAAAGGGAAAGGAACAACAACACATTTACTGGTTGATGGTCAAGGAAATCCTCTATGCATCACGAGTACTTCTGCGGCTGGAGATGAAAGAAAGGAAATTGTGCCACTAATAAAAAAAAATCGTCAGATGACTAAAACCTCTGGTAAGCAAAGGAAAGACTCCCATTCTTGAAGCTGATAAAGGATATGATGCAATGAGTTTGCGGGTTGCTGTTTTGATGATGAAGATCTTCCCTTTTATTCCCTACAGAAAGACTTCCAAAGGAAAGCAAAAAACAGGGATTGTTTATCTAGAGAAAAAAACGTTGGCAGGTGGAACGAGCGATTGCATGGATGCAAAGAAAGTTCCGAAGACTTGTTGTCAGATGGGAACGAAAAACTAAATTTTGGGAAGGATTTCTGATGTTCGGGATCATTAGATTTTGGGTCGGAAGATTATCGGGATAGGTTCTCAGTGATCAATCAAGTGCAGAAATTATTTTATCTTTATTGTTTGATTTTTTTGCGCGCACAAAAAAACCTCGCTATCGCGAGGTTTTAACACAACCTCCCGCAGCCTCTTTTGACTGCGGGATTATATCGTTGTTTATCTGACAAATGTTAGATTCGAAGTCGTCTTTTTAAAATTAGATCCACCTCCGGTAATAGTAATTGTCGGGCTTACCAAATTGGGAGCGTCCTGATCCACATGCACTACTAACGTTATGGGCGCAAAACTCGAGCCGGCATCCAGTGCGCTGTTTTGCGTACAAGTAAGAGTCGCGTCATCCATGGACCAGCCTTGGCCGCTCAATGAGCTATAGCTAAGGCCGCGTGGAAGTGCAATGGATAGGATCACGGGACCTGTTGTCGAGACCATACCGGGATTGTCGACTGCAATAGTATAGGTGCCCATTTCTCCCCTTGCAAAAGACGCTTCGTGCGTCATGGCGATCCCTAAGCGGTGTGAAAGGCTATCAGACGGCGAGGCGGAATTGGTTAAAGCAGCAAGCAAATTGACTCCGTTAAATGAACCCCAGCCCGAAGCATTGTCATAACCCTTTTTGGCGGAGTAATATAGATTGTTGCCTGTGGTGACATCGTGAAAATTTGCCGCATAGGAGGATCCAAGCCCTATCGCATAGAGCAAGGGATTCGCAAAGCCTAACACGGGTTTTTTAGCAGCTGCGCGTTGTTGGTTTATGAGCGCTGTAAAAGCGGCCCAAAGCGGAGCTGCACAACTAGTGCCCCCATATATCGTCCATTGACCACTATAGTAAATGGCATAGCCGCTATAGGGATCCGCGTTAAGGCATACATCGGGGACGTTGCGATGGGTCTTTGAGTATACGGTAGGTACATTTTTTTGCCAGGAAGGGATTAGCCAATGCGTACTCACACCGCCTCCTCCGGCTCCATTCCCCATGCCTTCATTCCAGACCGATTCGCTTCCGTAGGCACCGCTTGTTGCATTCACTGTGAGCTTTGTCCCACCTACGCCCACAACATAAGGTTGGGAAGCGGGATCGTCCACTGCAAGAGTGCGGGTCGGATAATCATCGTAAGCTCCGCTATCCCCGGCAGCGGCGTAAATTGTCTGCCCCTGTGCCGCCATCTGCTGGAAAATAGCATTTTCGGCTTGAAGAAATTGAGCATTACTTAGATTTTCGCCCATTCCCCAGGATGTGCTTACCTGCTTGGCAATATTGTCGATAGCAATCCGGTTATATGTGTCCAGAACGCCTTGGCCAGAGTTTGGTCCTTCATAAACGTAAATCTGGCTTTGCGGCGCTAGGGCAAGCGCAAGCTCGATGTCGAGGGTGACTTCTGCATCTATGCCGCTGGTGGAACCTCCGTCGACCAAAACATTTTTCAACTTGGGTGCAGGCAGACCAAAATAGTTGGCATAAGTCATGATGTCGCTTGTCAGATAGCTGCCCAGCTCAAATAGGGCAATTATTTGTCCGGATCCATTTGCCGACGTGCCGCTCAAATTATAAGCGAGCAAGAGATCATTAGGAGAGTAACCGCCGCTGGGGCCGGAAGGATGCGCGCTGGACGCGGCGTCGGATATAAGAATCTGTTCCGTTGTCGGTTTTCGCCTGTTATACGTATGCCATACAGCGTGATTGTCCAAACCTGCTATGCCATGAATGATAGAAGCGATAGCGGGGGGAACTTCAGGATCGTTATTAGGGGCATAAAATGTCCGGCCATCGGACGTCTGATAGTGGTGGAGGCTGAGGTTGAAAGCTGACTCGAGAGATTTTGCCTTGCCCGAAACATTCAGCAGAATGCGGTTGGAGTGCTTACCGGTAACGGTAAAACCTAAGCTCTTTGCATAGGCGATGAGATGATCGTAATCTTCCTGAGTTGGAGCAAACCTCTCGGCAAATTCTTTAGGCGTAAGGTATTTGCCGTAATGCTGCTGATCATTTGGATCCTGGATGCGTTGTATTAATTCATCCAACGCTTCCTTGTTGCGCAACGGCAAAAGGAACGTCAACGGAACAACGGTAGTAGGATCGAGATTTTTTAAGAAAGTGGCCTCGGACACAGCCTTGCTGGGAACATGTCCGGAAAGCCTTACAGAAGCAGCATCAGATGGCGCGGCACCTGCTTTAAGCGTGAGCGCCAAAATGAGTAACACAAAATATCTAAAAAAAGAGGAGAAACGGTCTTTCATAAATAGCCTTCCCTGTTTTTAACCTCGAAAGAGGAATAAACAGCGGCCAATCTAATATAAAAAAATTTATTTCGCAAATATGTTTCTTTAAACAAGATGACAGATTTTAGCGCTTAGGAGGCGTTTCCAGCATAATTTAATGTAATTTTTTGCAGCTTCCGTAAGGGGAAAGAAGCCAGCGGCAACTTTAATTACTTTAACACTCTCTTGGAGCTCCATGCATGCTTCAACACCATGATCGCCATCAACTACGCAGCCTTCTAAACTAATGGGATACGTTCTTCCCTCTTCTCCGCATGGCACGGGCTCTCCCGGAATGGGATAGAGTTGTTTACTGACATCGTAGTCGCGTCTGTTTCTAAAGACTTCGCGCTAACAAATTTTCAGACCTTTTGCTGGAATGTATGCATCACTGCCATTTCCATACCAGGCTATAAAGCCGGATAGAGTCGCATGGGGATTAAACTGCGGCATAGCTAGCCGGGGGCAATTATATTCATCGCTGCAGAGACTGTCGCTATCGAAGCATAAATTGTTAGAAGAATGATCCAAATATTCTTCCTTGCAACTTTCATTCAACGGTAGGCTATAGATATTTTCCGGCGGATTTAGCAAGACAGTTCGCTGCGCCAGGGGTTGGGGGCGCAGCCGATGCTATCCCTTCACAACCAATGATTACCACGGTATAAAGCGCGCTAACGATCGTTAGTGCACCGATCCAGCATCTTTTTCTAGAAACAACCCGCTTGGGGTCTGCGGCGCTAAAAGAGATATCCTCTGGAGGAATAGATAAGTAAGAAGATCGATCATTGAAAAAATTTACAGGATGACTCATGCGAGCCATGTAATATAATAAAGTATTTAATTCGAGGCAAATAGAAATAAAGACGCTTTAAAAAAAACGCTACCTGGGAGAAAATAGAAGAAAATTTCAAATGGAATCCTCTTTAATGAAGCGCATTGTCATCCTCGGTTCGACGGGGTCTATTGGGACCCAGACGTTAGACATCGTCAGACAGTATCCCGATCAGTTTAAAGTCGTGGGGCTAACGGCGCATACGCGCATCGAAAGATTGAAAGAGCAAGTGGAGGAATTTCATCCGGAAGCAATTTGCATTACGGATGAAGAGCAGGCGGATCTCTTTCAAGCGGATACCGCCGTGTACAAAGGAGAAGAGGGATTAAGAACAATTGCCACTCTCGATTGCGATCTTCTCATCAATGCGCTTGTCGGCTCTGCAGGTTTAATTCCCACTCTTGAGGCGATAAGAAAAGGGACCACCATCGGATTGGCCAACAAAGAAACGTTGGTTCTCGCCGGAGAGATCGTGATGCGGGAAGCCAAACGGCACAATGTCGCGATTATCCCTATCGATTCCGAGCATTCCGCCCTCTTCCAATCTCTCAAATCGGGCTGCAAAACAGAGGTGAGAAATCTCTATTTGACTATGGGCAAGGGCAAAATCGCGGAAATGGATGAAGAGCAATTGAAAAACATCTCACTGCAAGACATCTTTGACAGGCCCGCCTGGAATATGGGAAATAAGATCACCATTGACAGCGCAACATGCATGAATAAGGCGTTTGAGATCATTGAAGCCAGATGGCTCTTCGACGTGCCCTCGGATCGGATCAAAGTGATCGTGCATCCCGATTATCTATGTCATTCGCTGATCGAATTTAGCGATGGCAGCATCATTACGGAATTGGGGACCGCAAACATGAGGCGCTATACGCAATATGCCTTATTTTATCCTAAAAGGGCGCAAATGCCTGTGGACTCCTTCACAGATTTATACGGCAAGACACTGCGCTTCGAAAAACCCGCTTTTGACAAATTTCCCTGCTTAAGTATGGGCCACAAAGCCTTAGAACTAGGGGGAATCATGCCCGCGGTGCTGCACGGCGCCGATTGCATTGCCGTCGAAGCATTTATGAAAAATCAAATTCGCTTTACGGATATCCCCAAGATCATCTCAGAGGCGATGCGCAGGACAGAAAATAAGGAGCATCCCGACATTTATCAGATCATGGAAGCAGAAAAACAGGCACAAAAAACAGCTTTGGAGATTGTAAACACATGGCATCCGTAGTTATTGCTGCAGCAGGCAGTTCAACGCGCTTTGGAGAGAATAAGTTGCTGTCTGCTATTGGAGGAAAACCGTTGATCGTGCGGACAGTGCAACAGTTTGCCCCCTGCGATAAAATTGCTGAGATCATCGTAGCGACCCGCGCGCAAGATATCGCTTTTTATCAAGAACTTTTTAAAAGTCATGATCTCACTGTTAAAGTCGTCGAGGGCGGAAGCGAAAGAATCCTATCCATATACAATGGCGCAAAAGCAGCATGCAGCGATATCATTCTCACTCATGATGGGGCGAGGCCTTTAACACCTCTATGGCTCATCGAGGATCTCATTAAAGCCGTGGAGCAACATCATGCGGCGATGACAGCGATTATGCCCACAGCCACGATTAAATATGCCGAAGCAGATCTAATCATACAAAAGTCCCTCCCGCGTCAATCGACGTGGATTGCACAGACTCCTCAAGGATTTAAGCGCGACCTTTTACTCAGCGCTATGCATGTGGCAATTGAAGAGAAATATTTCCTCGCGACGGATGATAGCGAGATCGTCGCACTTTACGGCCATAAAGTCAAAATTGTGTCGGGAGATCCCATCAACATCAAAGTAACCGTTAAGAGCGATTTAGCGATCGCCAACGCTTTATTTCTCAATATATCTCTTCATTCGATATCATTCTGATGAGGCATTCCTATTCCTTATCAAAATTATGTAGAACAGCTCGCAAAAACCAAAGTCACATTTGACAGTGTCAGCTGAGCAACAAATTTCGCTCTAGGCGCAAAAATTTATGCTGCCTTCTTGTCAAATATGACTTTACTTTTCGGAATGGGTTTAATTCTTCTTACATGTCATTCTGGTTACAATATTCTACATCAAGAGTATCTTCGGCTAATACTTTTTTGATAAACTGCATAGTCCTTGAAAACCAGGATCCCGACGCACTTAAAGATCAGTTTCATCCCATTTCTTAGATAACCCTTCGCGAATACTCTGAATATACAACTTGATTTGAACGATCTCATCTGTAGAACAAGGTTTAGTAAGCAGTGTCCTTATCTGCATAAGAGGCTCACTTGTAAACCCTTCAATTTGAAACAGCTGGAGTTGACGGGCATATAAATTCATGGACCATTCATTACTAGAACTGGCCGCTTGGTCAAGGCCATCGAGAAGTAATTCTTCACAAGTGCGCATTATAGCAGTTTCGAACTCAGCTTTACTGGGTTCTAATTTTTCTTTTATATGGTCTGAAACACGTCGTGGGGATACATGATCAAATTTAATGATCGCATATTGGAGATCCACTGGAACTCCTGTTGGATCTTGTTTAATCTGATTGAGTATTAAATTAAGCATGGATTGTAAGTCGAGAAAAGAACCAAGCTGCAGATCGCCTGCTACTTCGGTTACTGATACCTTAGGCATCAGCAGTTTTTTGCTAGCATGGCTAGATAGCTTTACTACAGGGGCAGGGTGAGTATACTCGATAGAATCTTTTGAAATAGTCGTTTCGTCGAGCATAAAAAACTCTGCGCCTGGTAATCCACGATTTAGGAAGGGTGTTTGAGACTTGAACGAATTGCTCATGTAACTACTGCTAGATGATGATGAACTTGATGTGAAAGAACGGGTATCAGATGGCCTACGTGAAGATGGAGGTACAAGCGAACTATCCGTAGAACTAGATGTGAAAGAACTGATATCAGATAGCCTAGGTGGAGATGGAGGTGCAAGCGAACTATCCATAGAACTAGGTGTGAAAGAACTGGTATCAGATGACCTAGGTGGAGATGGAGGTGTAAGCGAAGTATCTATAAAGCTAGAACTAGATGATGAAGAGCTAGGAAGATTCGGTTGAGAAAGGATCGGAGAAGTAGATGAAGTTTTGAATCCAGATGGAGAGGAACGCTCGGCACCCGCAATGCTAGATTTCGTGCTGACTATACTAGAAGGGTTAAGGGTTTTTCTCCAATCAGAGACTATTCCTGTTGTTGAGGAAAGCGAAGTTCCACTTTCTCTTGGTTTTGAAGAAATAATAACACTGTTTGTGCGAGGTAAATCAGATAAAAAAGAGGAATTGCTTAATTCAGGGGACGGTGTGGAACTACTAAATAAACTAGAAGAAGTAAGAGTGCTAGCAGATGAAGGCAAGGCACTCATAGTGCTGGATGAGGAAGAACTAGAAGAGTTCGTGCCAACTACGCTATGGCGTCTAAGGTGTTCCTTCCAATTAGTGACAGTTCCTGTTGTTGAAGAGTCGGTGGAACTACGCGAGGGACCCATAGTGCTGGACGAGGAAGAACTACTAGAGTTCTTGCCAACTACGCTATGGCGTTTAAGGTGTTCCTTCCAATTAGTGACAGTTCCTGTTGTTGAAGAGTCGGTGGAACTACGCGAGGGACCCATAGTGCTGGACGAGGAAGAACTACTAGAGTTCGTGCCAACTACACTAGAACGTTTAGGTAGTTTTCTTTGCCAGTCGGGCACTCCTTTTGTAGAATCAAATACAAAAATCTCAACGCCTGCTCTCGGTTTTACAGGAGTGCTAACAATTTGAGGGAGAGTCAGATCAGAAGAGGAATCACTTGATTCAAGGGATGCTGTGGAACTGCTAAGCACACTTGTTCTAGAAGAAGTAAGGGTGCTGCAGCTAGAAAATGTAGAATTTGAGGTGCTTGACGAGCTTCTATCTTTATATATTGAGCATAGTTGTTTTAGTTTTACACGCGCGCTATTTACTTTTTCAAGAGTGTGTATTGCTTGTTCTTTTCCTCTAGTAGGATTTGCTTGCAATGCTTTAGCTTGTTGTTCCAATTCTTCTATTTGCTTAAAATACTCATATCGATCTGTATAAAGATTACCTGAATCGCTTTGATCTATAGTTACATAAAGTTCGTCTGCTTGCATTACAAGCAGAGTTCCTGTCCGCGTTATTTCTCCTTTATAACTTTTAGCTGCTTCCATTACACATTCGCCTGCTTTACGAATTATTTCTTGACAAGATGCTCCAAAAAAACTCCGAGCCACAGCATTTATAGCTTCAGCGCACTCATTAAGAGTACGTTCAACTGCTCCTGGTTGCTCTAAGATAAAATGGTTAATTTCTCGGTGAAGTGGACTGCTATTGCAACGTTCTTTGATACCATTTGCTACATCTATTTGTCGTTGTACAAAATTTTGCGCTTCCTCAGCGGAGGAAATGCGCGTAGATTGAATTGTTATGAAATTCGACATAAAACTCCAAGTATTAATTATTGATTTTTTTAAGACAGAAATTATACGTAATCGCTGAATAAAATGAAATATGAAAATTTAAAAGTTTGTCTCATACCCTGCTTATTAAGCCTGAGCTAATGATTCCACTGCTGCAATAGCCTCTGAAAAGACTACAAAATCTTAAAAAGCACCAAGCCCAAAAGGAGCGGCATCTTAAGTTGCAGCCGGTTTTTCTGAGTAGAAGGATGAAAATAATACATTTCTGACGGGAATGGGCCGATTGGACGCAGTCAGCTCTTTTAACTGGAACAATTTTTCTCTTTTCACTACATTTCTAAAAAAAATTCCTTAATTGGCCCATGACCATAAAAAAAAAATCGATTTTTTTTTCTGTCGCGCTCTTTATACTGATCTGTTTATGTTCCTTTCTCTGGCGCAAACCTCACCAAACACGCATTGGTATTATAGGCGACGATAATTTTTGCGGCGAACGAGAACTATCCTGGAGGATCAAGCGCGCTGCAGAAAATCTTGGATGGGAAACCATTCTTGACGAGAAAAGAGGGCGCAATATTAGAAAAAAGAAAGGGTTTGATTGGGTGATTTGCACTATTCCCCAACATAGGCGATACAGCAGATATTCCCACAACTTTCTAACCCTGTTCCACCCATTATCAGTAAACCAATCCTTATATGAAAAGCCAAATAAGCACTCTCCCCTATTGCATGAGAAATACGATGGATATTTGCTCACAATCGATCCAGGAAAAGAATTTAAGGACTTGAAATCAAAAAACGGAAATTTTTTTTCAATTCCTTTCTATCCCACACTGCAATACGTCGAATATGTAAAAGTCCCTTTAAATAACGTCATGGCAATGATTCCCGTATGGGGAAATAGACTCGAAGATGAAAAATTCAAATGCCTTTATTTTCTTCTCAACGAAGGAGGATTTACAAAATTTTATGGTATCAATAACCATATTGCAATTACAAAAGAGAACTATCTCGGCAAACTCCCTTTTGATGGCATCTCTGTAGTCAAAGCCTTGCAAAGACATGGGATTTCGCTCGTTTTTCATTCTGATATTCACAACAGAGAAGAAATTCCCTCTTCTCGCATTTTTGAAGCGTCAGCAGCTTCAACCGTTATTATTTGTGACAACAATGCATTTGTAAAAAAACACTTCGGCGCGAATGTCTTTTATGTGGATACCGCCCTATCAGCAGAGGAGATCTATCTCCAGATCAAAAATCATGTGGATGCCATCCATCGAGAACCTGAAAAAGCGCTTGAAATGGCCAAGAGAGCCCACCAAATCTTTGTCGATGAGTTTCTTATGGAAGCTCAACTGCAAAATATCATGGCTATGCATGAAAAAATTAGCGAATATGAGAAAAAAGAGAAACAATCGAAATTTCTACAGCCCTTGAGTGCTCTTTTTAAGATTAGTGCGAAAAAAGATGTTTTCAAAGCAGCTCAGTCAAGTCCATGACATCATTTTCGCAAATCTTATTTCTGATCTTCGGCTACTTTGGACTTGCTCACGCTCTCTTCCATCCAATACCTCATGCTACTATTGTCAACACTGAACCTGTTTATAGTCTTCTCAACAGCATAGATTTTCATCCAAAAGAGCCTATTTTCTGCGTCACATATACGCATAATAATAAAATCTGTTTCTATAAAATTGACAAGAGCCTGCAGCCCCATCTGATCCAAACGCTGAAAGGACCTTCTGCGCGATTAAAAGAACCCCAACATGCTGTTTTTTCTCCAAGTGGAGAAATGCTTGTCGTAGCTAACTGGACAAACCAATCTCTTAATGTCTATCTCAGAAAGAGTAATGGCTTTTTTGAGGAAGAACCTATCTCCTCCATTTTTTTCCCCAAAGCTCTTGATCAATCAAAACCACATGGAATTGCATTTTCACCGTCGGGCCAGTATCTAGCCGTTGCCTGTGGAGCTTCAACTAAATTTAAAACTGGACTCGTTCTATTTGAAAAAAGGGGATATCACCTTGAGCCGGTCAGTATCCTGGAGCACGATCAATTACGTGGGATTCCCAAAGGGATCTGTTTTGCTCCTGATGGAGAGTGCCTTCTCGTGACCTTTTCTGGGCCCTCCTCTCTTGCTGTCTTTCAACTCAACGGGGGAAAGATCGATCGTTTTCCGAAACAAATTATCGAAGGCGCCCATACCCAATTATCGCGTCCTGAGGATATAAAAATTAGCCCTGATGGAACTTATTGTGCCGTTAGCAACAGCGACAAAAACACTATTACCTTTTATCGTTTTGATAAAAACACCAACACTATCGATGAAATCCCCTTTTGGTCTCTTGGCAATCCAGAGGCCCATTTCACTTTTCCTCATGGGTTGGCCTTTTCTTCGGATGGGTCCTATCTAGCTGTGACACAGTTTGGGCAGATTAAACTGACCCCAGAAGGAAAAATCATCTGGCAAAAAGGATTTTTACCCCGAGAAGGAGCTATCAATATTTACCGTAATTTTGGCGAGAACCAATGATACAACTGATATATACATCCCTCTTTTTGCTGTTCTATTTCTCTTTTTTTCCTTTATTCGGGACTAATTTTGTCCTCTTTACCGAACCTAAAACAGGAACACATTTACTCATCCCCCTTCTGGAAACTCTAACTGGGAAGAAAGTCTATTGGGCTAAAGAATTCGCAAGTGAAGTAGAGCATAGAGATTTTCTGAATATTTCAGACTTTGAAAATCCCCAATTTTGCGTATTCTCTGCATATAAAGCTCCCTGGGATTGGAATACGATGGAAGAAGTTTGGAGAACGACAGAAAAACAGAGAGCATTTCTACATTTGCATGCCCCTTATTCGCTAACGCTGGAGAAATATTTAATTAGAAATAAATGCATCAATTTTTTCGTGAAAAGAGACCCAAGAGACCAAATCGTCTCCTTACTAAACCATTATAAGCATATCCATCTCGATGATAAAGCATTGGAAAATATCTCATCAGATGATGAAAAGCTTTTATTTCTCATTCAAAATAGGCTGCGCGAAGAAATTATCTATTTTAAGGGATGGCTGGAGAGTCCTGCGTGTTGCGTCCTAGATTTCCGTAATTTGATGGGTTCACATGGTGGTGCAGCAACGGATCAAGATGCTTTGAAAGAGCTCAGAAAAATAGCCAACGCATTATCCATCCAAGTTTCTGACCATTATCTTCTTAAGATTTACAAGCAACACTTTGGGAAAGGATGGAATTTTTTTCAAGGAAAGGTAGGATCCTGGAAAGATTACTTTAAAGAACACCACAAAGCTGCTGCGAAAAATGAGATTGGAGATCTATTGATCGAACTAGGCCATGAAAAAAATACTGAGTGGTAGATATAATCGTTTAAATTGACATTGATAAAATAGCTGCATCGAAAGCTTCAGACAAAGTGGCTATGGTAGGTAAAAGTTCTCGTATTTTTGTTTTCATATCTCTAGAGGAATGAGCTCTATTTTTTGTATAAATTCAGCTCTGACTTCCTC